>JBDNFT010000095.1:0-2149 GCA_041689695.1 Planctomycetaceae bacterium
CGGCCAACTTGGCGCTCGCCTGGCACTCGTCATGGGCGGTACATTTCCGGACATCCTGTTTGACGGATTACGAAACCCGGCGAAACTTCAGGATACAAATGGTCCTGTGCCAGTGCCGTTGCGAATACGAGACAACGCAGATGCCACCTTTGCCAATATCAACATCGGTGACCTCTCGCTCGAAAACATCACCACAGGCAAATACAGCATCGGACGCGACCTTGATCTCTACGCGGCAGACATTGCGCCGCTTGATGTGGTGACGCTGAAACCGCATGGCAAAGCAGTGTCGAACGGCAATCCGGCTGTCGCCGTCTATCGAGCTGCTCCAGAGAAGCTTTCCGAATGGAGGCTTTATGTGAATCGAGACAATCAATGGACAGCCGCTGAAGAACTGATCGAGTATAACCTCAACACTCCGCTCTTTTCAGACTACACCGTGAAACATCGCTATGTGCGATTACCAGCAAATACCAGCATGACATGGAACGACACGGATTCTCTGGAATTCCCTGTCGGCACCGTGATCGCAAAAACATTCGCGTATCCGGACGCCACCGATGATCAAACGCCAGGTGAGCGATTTATGGAGACACGCATTGAACATCATGAAGCATCTGGTTGGTACGGCTACTCATACGTCTGGAACGAAGATCAGTCTGATGCCACGCTTAGCCTTGGTGGTGGAGTTGTCGATGTGTCCTGGAGACAAGCTGATGGAAGTCTTCGCAACAACAAGTACCAGATCCCTAACGCCAATCAATGTCTCAGCTGCCACAGCAGCAACAACAAGTACGTTCCATTGGGCACAACGGCTCGAAACCTCAACAGGCCAGGTGTCGAAAGAGAGGCAAAGAATCAGCTTACAACCTGGGCTGGACGAGGTCTTCTAAAAGCGTGTCCGTCGCCTGAACAACAACCCAAACTTGCCGCGTACGACGACGCGAAGAGTGGCAGCCTTGACCAGAGAGCACGAGCCTGGCTGGAAGTGAACTGTGCTCACTGCCACAACCCAACGGGTTCTGCCAGGACATCCGGACTGGATCTTAGAACAGCGCAAACGGATGCAGCAAAATTCGGCATCTTCAAGTCGCCTGTCGCCGCCGGTAAAGGTTCCGGCGGCCGACGATACGATATCGTCCCTGGCAAACCCGATGAATCGATATTGATGTACCGCCTGGAAACCGAAGAGCCAGGCGCGCGAATGCCAAGCCTGGCACGGAATCTGATTCACGAAGAATCAAACACACTGATCAAAGAATGGATTCTCTCGCTGACGCCTGATGTTGATTCAAAACAAAAATAGCGAGTGAGAACAACATGGCAGCCAATCAGTCTTGCTGCCGCCGACACAGGGTCGGATGGAGAGCTTAAGTTCACGTCACTGGATCCAGGTCCCCGAGCCGATTCATCCGCGAAGCACGGGGCCATCCGTCCCGCATTCACTGCGGAGGCTCGATATCGAACCTCGCTTGTACGCTCACTTCAAGTGCATTGCAATTGCAATTTTCTTTGCACTTACAATCTGCTAATTGGCTAAATCGCCTTCCAAAACAACGATTTAGCCAAATATAAATGTGAGCAAATCGCCTGCGACAAAGACACCGAACCTGAGTTTACCCACATCGAATGACTTTTTATATTTGGCTAAATCTCATTTTTCTGATAGGTTTTAGCCAGATTAGATTCTCCAGCGGCAGAACGGCCGAGTCGTTTTTTGTGAATGAATCAGACCCAATGAAGCCCCGCAAAGTTGTCGGAGGATATCGAGAGTTGGCACTGTTTCAGAAGATGAAGGATTCCTTCGATGCTACGTTTCTTGCGGTCTATGGTCGTCGTCGAGTCGGCAAAACGTTTCTGATTCGCAACGCACTGCATGATCTCATTCGCTTCGAACTCATCGGTCTTCACAACGGATCGATCGCTGAACAACTCGTAAACTTTTCCGAATCGCTTCGTCAGGCATCACATGGGGAGGCTCGGCAGAAATGGGTCACCTGCATCATGGAGTGCTGCATTCAGAGAACTGGCGGAGTTTTGCGAGACGCTTCCGAAGAAGGAAAAATTTGTATTGTTCATTGACGAACTTCCATGGCTGGCTTCGCCGCGATCCGGGTTTCTTCAGGCGTTAGACTATTTCTGGAATTCA
>JBDNFT010000096.1:0-6325 GCA_041689695.1 Planctomycetaceae bacterium
GTTGATCCAGCAGAAGTGCCGGTCGTGGATGAAGAAGCCATTGCTGGTTCCGTTTTCGCGTTGAATAGGCCGGATGGTTTCTGACTGAGCATTGTTGATTATATCTCCGATCTCCTTAGGTAAGTCGACATAGGTAGAAGCGCGGCTTTTTGGGAAGAAAGGACTTCTGTCGGTGGTCATTCGAAGCGCTACTGCATTCGAAGTGGCAGTATTTATCTTTTTCGCGACCTCCCGAAAATTCAAAAACTTCACCTTCTTCCCGTGCTTCGCTACTGCATGATCGATCATCTCGACGACTTGCTCTGGTGAAATCCAACCGTGAGGGTGAAAGACAAGACTGAAGCAGCCCTGTTTGTGGACAGTCAGGTCGATCGCAGCTTTCCAGTCTTCAACGGTGACGGGATTGTTGACACCATGAAGATGCTGAGCTGACCAGTCGCTCGGCGCGATGCACGGGATTTCCCAGCACGAATTGTTGATTACGTACGGATATGGATAGTTCTTGATGTAGTTCACAAAGTTGTTGTGAACGTTGCCGCCGTAGTTGTTGTTCTTTGGTAGATACTTCCAGAATCGCTCTTTACCATTGGCGTCGAGCACCAACTCTTTTGGCAGTGATTCATCTTCCGATGTGAAGAACGTAAAGACGGAAGAATCAATCTGCAGGAATTTACCGTCCTTGGTTGTACTGTTGAAGATCTCGGAGAAGAACCGAGGGCTGACCGTGTTGAGCGAATCGCAACAAGGCGTGCGGAAAGCGACGGGTTTGTTGCCGGGAATTTGTCCCATCAGATCGACGCAGCGGTCGTAGGTGGACTTCGCTTTGTCAAAATCGCCGCCCTGAAGAATGGGGCACGGATGATCGATCGTGTGGCATTCGATGCTCAAGCCTTCGCCGAGCCAGCTCTGGAGTTGCGGATCATCCGGTTTGACGTCGCACGTCATAATGCTCACAGGCGCGCGGCCGTCGATTTGTTTGAGTCGATTCAGAATCGGACGCAGGTACAGTTCGTACTTTGCTGGATCGCGCATGTCGTCGATGGCCAGCACGATGACAGCCTCTACGCCTTCCTCACCAACCCATTGCGGAGTGATCAGCTTCGGAAAATCCCTGTCCGGATACCACGGATTGCATTCGTCCAGATAGGCGAGACGATTTGCATCTTTGACAGCAGTGACTTTGTCGTCAGCCGACACAGCGGAACAAATGCAGATGACACTGCAGACGACAAAAACAGAAACGCGTAACATCAGGCGAGACTCCCAGGCGAACTCCAAAAGAGGAGCGGCATAAACCGTACGTCAGGAGTATAAACAACCGGCGAACAAGTCGCACGCGAACCGAGTTTCGTGGTCGCCCTGTATTCGCGGGGAAAAATGAGAGGCCCCACGAATTCAGGGCGACCGCGAATTTTCTTAACGAGTAAAACCCAGATATTACCAGCAACAAATCCTTAACGGCGTTGCCCCTCACCCTAACCCTCCCACCGTGGAAAATGCCTGAAGTTGGCAAATCGAATGCGGGGAGAGAGGGGACAGTCGCAAGACTATCGACGGCTTCATTGTTGTGTATTCAGTCGCCTGTGCTACTCAGTAACCTGTGCTTCTGAACTCTGTGTCAGCATTGCGGCATCGGAGTGAGTTGCCAACAGAATTTCAAGGATGGCTTGGCGGTCTTCGGGACTCAAATGAGCGAACCGCGGGGAGTCATCTTCGCCAGAAAGAATCTCCCGCACTCGATTCCAGACTCGTGATTTCACGCCGTGCGGCAAATCTGTAAACGAATCGGAATAGATCAAGAAGCTGCAAGGATATCGAAACAGGCGAGTCCGAAGATTAAACTGCCGGAGACTTCGCTTATGGGAATCGAAAGGGCCACGCGCAGCAAATTCTTCCGCATAGCCGGATGTGCCAGCCACTTCAGCGGTCAGTTTCGCTTCATCACAAAACAACAGGCCGCGAACGACATTCTCCGCCGACGAAGAAAATCTGCGATCAGTGGATTCTGATTCAAACCCGTCAGGACGCTCCAACGCCTTGTTCATGATTTCCGAATCACGCATCGTGATGCGGCCGGAGTGATTTGCGGCAGTCAGAATGTTGTGCATCGCCACCTGGTGCTGCAGCACCATTAACGCCACGATGTCACTGTGCGGTGTGAGATACGGGCGGAGCTGAAAGTATGACGACAAATCGGTGACGTTGGCACCCGATTCAACGTTGAGTTTTTCCGAGAGCGACTCGTCCGCCAGAATACAGTTTCCCATGTGACGCTGCTGACCGTGCGTTCCAGTGACATACCAGCCGCCCCAGCGCTCAGCGAACGGGCTGGTATCGTCTGTCACTTGTGTTCCCAGCCGATAGACTGGCTGTCCGCCCGAATCAGGAAACACTGAACGCACGATGTGTCCTGGAGTTCGTCGCGTATGACTGGAACCATGACACTGAATGCATTTGGCGGTTTCTCGGGTGAAGACTGGCGCATCTGTGTCTCGCTGGTCCAAAGTGTAGAAAGTGCCACCAAGCTGCGGATCGGCGGCGGAGATTTCAACAACATCGCCGTTCTGTACCCATCCGAGGTAAACGTCGTCATTGAAATAGACGGCTCGTGGCGTCTTGGGAGTAATGCGACTGATCTGCAGGCTGCTCTTGGAAAACACCAGCACTTGACTTGATGCTGGAACTGCGAGTTCCTTCATCAATGATGTCAGGTAACCGTGCTTCGGTTCCCATGTGATCGTGGTCTCACCGGACTTGATTGGATCCATGAGTCGGGCGATGGGATCAGTTGCCGTTGCGGAACTGTACAGAATCGGTTCCTGCTCAAAATCCAGTTGCGCGGAAGCGACACGGACGCTGAGCAGGATCACGATGGTTGAGAGGGTTCGGAGATATGGCGTCATCGAAATGCCGAACATGTTAGTCCAGAATAGGAACTTTGTAGCTCAACGCGCCGATCGCTTTTCCTTTTGCAACATCCCTGTAGTTTTCATGGCACATGATGCACTTTTCCATAACAACCGGAATGGCGGTCGCAGCAAGCAGGAACTTTTTGTCACCTTCGACGACAACCTTATCGACGGCAGGTTTACCTTCCAGCAACTGCTTGATCGCGTCCTTTTCAAAGCCCGCTTTTGGAAGATTCTCATCGCTGTAGGGATGCCCTGTTGCATCGACCAGCCTCACTTTGTGCCAGCCTTTTTTGTCAACGGCTTCGAACAATGCCTTGAACGCACTGCCTGCCGCTAAATCAGTGTCGTCGTGTACGTAATGTTCGGTGATGAGGACGATTGCCGTCTTGTAGATGTCGTCCAGCATTTTCACTTCTCGCCGAGCCCGCTCAACCGCCGGATCCTTGGCATTGTCGGTCGTATTGGCGGCGTTTGCAGCCCCAGTTTCGTAAAACACACAACTTCCCATGATGGCAGCAGCAGTGCTGATCACACTGAAAAATGCAATCGTTTTGTTGATTTTTGGCACTTTGGAGTCTCCTAATCTGGTTGACGCGACTAAACAAGACATAAACATCTTGTTTAGGATACATCGGCCAAAACTGGATGTCAACATACCCTTTCTTGGTGCCATATGGGAGTGATCAAGTTTCGATCATAAGTTGGCTGTCGATTTAATGTGTTTTCGAAACCCGAAACGTCAGTGAGGGATGGAATTTAGGCAGTTCGGCTGCGTGCCGACGAATCCCTCGCTGACGCTTCGGGTTGTTATGAGTCCCTTTTTTGAACATTTCATCGCCCAGGATTTCGAACTAAATCCTTGCAGCCTCCCCGGCCTTTTTGTTAGCGAATGCTTGTCTCTGTCTGCCGCAGGATTTTCGCCGCCTCAGCGCCGGCAAGAATGGGCGACAGGGCCGTGTTGGCGATGCCGGAGACAACTTTGGTGATGTTGTGGTCGACCGCATCTGCAGTGCCCCAGGTTTGGCCGTCGGCTTTGGTGATGTAGACGGACAACGTGTGGTGACCGGTGCCGGGGCGTTCGCCGATGATGTGCAGAATTGTGAACTGTCCGGCGCGGTTGCCGAACAACTGCTCGCCGATCCGATAACCCGCTCGGACGCGCCCAGAATCAATCACAAGGTTCGTCGGTGACAGAACAAATTCAGTGCCAGCCAATTCAGATCGAAGTTTCGTAACCAGCTTTAGCAATTGATCTCCATCGGTCACCGCCAATGCGTTCAGGCCGTCGGAGATTACGATTTGAGTATTAGACTCGTCACCAAAAGCACGACGATGATTGGCGATCGCCAACGTTGATTCATCCGAAAGATGCTCACCAGTCACCGGCTTCAGAATGTATTCTGTACGATCAACAGAACGCGTTCGAAGTCGGAGCACGTTCGGCAGAGTGGCCACAAACGCATCGTTCAATTGCATCCAGATGGAAACTTTTGCATCGTCATAAATATGCTGAATATGTCGCGCCAGCGAAGGTTCCAGAGTTGCTGGTTGTTCGCCGAATCCTTCTGCAATAAAGACTCCACGCGAGCGAATTGCGGCGATCTGGGAGGTTGCTTCGACCTGAATTTCAGTGTCAGGTCGAGCGTCATTTATTTTGCGGCAGTACTGCAGATAAACCCACGATGGGTCACCGAAATGTTGGGTTGGTTTTCCATCGGCATCAATGACTCCCAATTGCTGAAAGAACTGCCACATGCGGTCGTTGACTTTGAAGCCAAACTTCTCCCGAATGTGAACGTGATCCTGATAGCCGGTCGTCAGATATCCAAGCATCGGGTCGATACGAGTCGGCAGGGCCATCAGATAGCCCGGATTCGCGGGCATGATCTGATCAATGCACCAGCCAAGGTCGTCGAGGCTGACGTCCATGTGCAGTGTTGAGCAAACATCCAGGCCAATCGTCAACCCGTGCAGTTTGCCCATGACGATGTCTTCCAGGCAGCACCGCACCAGTTGTTCGCGGGATCGAAACACTTCCGGCCCGATAAAGCCGGCGACATCATTCAGAATCACCCACGGTTGCAGATTGCTTCCGCGTTGGGAGTGTGTTGTGGCAATCGTCTTCGTCAACGATCTGGCGAATCCGTACTTGCGAGATTCATGGATGACCATGTCAACGCCATGACCATGCCCGTTGGTGAAGTCTGCGCCCTGGCCGGTTTCGAAGTACAGACTAAAACGACCATCTCTGGCGGCTGCATGTCGCTGCATTTTTTCGACGGAGATGTCGAATGTTGTGTTCGCCGTGTCATTTCCGGCGATGCTCTGAAACCAAAGTGCCGTCGAGCCGGGATGTGTATTCTCAACTTCCGACTGAACATCAATATGGGCCAGTACACAATGCGGCAATGTGTCCTCAAGACCAAACGTCGCCAGCACATCTTTCAGAGTCGCCTCCACGGCCGCCACGGATTCCGGTGTGCTCGACACAGGATTGGTTCCCAGCAGGACATCACCGACAGCGTAGGCAAACGCATCGAACACCTGCCAGCGAATATCATCCACGTTGTCAGTCGGCGAATTCGGTTGAACTCGCGCGCCCATGTAGCCACGCGCACCAATTTTGGAATCCGGCAGCGGGTTAAAGACTTTCGCACCGATTTGAATAAGTTCCGCGTTATTCATCAGTCGCACGACGCAAGCGATGACGTCACTGGAAAATCCGGTGCGGATGGCGTGTATTTCGGCTTCACTGCGTTCCAACAAAAACGTCTTCAAGGCGCCGAGTGTCATATCACCAATCTGACGCTGGACGTCGCGATTCAATGACGAGGAAATCAGATCGAACAGACCATCAGAAAATGGTGGATGCTGATCGATATCGCGAATTCGCGTGGCTGCGATGAGTTCGCGCGCTTGCCGCCGAGCATCATCGCTCGCCGCAGCGACACCGACGATCGCGTCACCTTCTTTGAATTCGTTCGCCGCCCCGAGCAGTTGTTTGTACGTTTCGGAATCCCATTGACCTCGAATTCGCTGGATGTATTCAACCAGACCTTCGTCTGGTTTCGCGGGAGCCAGTTGCGTTGTCCGGCCGAACGATTTGGTCAGCGCCGAAATCTGCGCAATCGCGCTGCCAGTGAGCCCCAGTGCCAGAAAACGTCTGCGATGCAGCATGTTTGAAATCCTCGATTCGGAACAAGCTCGTGAAGAAACTTGAATTGAGTATGACAGCTTAAACGTCATTCGGCCACTTCACAATCAGGGGAGGTCAGTCCTTGATTTGCGATTCCAGCGATTGGCTGCGATTTTACCTTGGTGGAATTCGGCTTCTGCACTACGCCTCCGTTCTATTTCAGCTTAAGCAGCGTATTGCAAAAGCCGTTTAACCACCGACGTAAAGTCGGTGGGGA
>JBDNFT010000097.1:0-4736 GCA_041689695.1 Planctomycetaceae bacterium
AACGTCAGTGAGGGATGGAATGGCCTGCTTTCGTCGTCTCAAATCGCTCGCTGACGCATCGGATTACGATTAAAGCACCAGCGTGCCAGCCGAGAAGAACCGCAGTTTCGTCGTGAAGTTCACCAAATTCAACTGAAGGATATCCGCATCCGCGATGGCAGGAATTTCCCGATATCGGCCAGTTGTGTTTCGTGTGTCGAGAGATACGGCCCTTCAAGCAGAATCCCGGCCCCCTGAATCTCAGTCCAACACCAGTTGATTCCCGTGCAATACCGGCACCACACCAATGGAATCGACGGCGCTGCACAAGTTGATGTCATTGTCGTAACCCAGATCAATCAAATTCAGCCCTCCGTGTGTCTGCCGCATGGCGGATTCGATTCCTGCGGACAGTGCTTCACGAGTTTCACCGTTTATGCTCTGCTGCCAAAAGGCCCGCGCAATTCTGGCACTATCATTCAGATCCCAGCGATCCTGCTGCAAAGCCAGCAGAATCTCCACAACTGCGCCAGCGAATAATACATCCTCACCTGTGATCTCACCGTCCGTCCCGGCGCAAACCAGATGCACAGCTCGTTGATCGGCATGGAGTCGGTCAACCAACGCCTGTCGATTTACGAATGCCCCGATCAAAATCGTTTCCGCCGCTGCCGACTTCAACAAGGCTTTCGTACCGTTTGTGGTGGTGAATGCAATCGTCTTTCCCGAGACGCGACTGGATGGATATTCGGTCGGTGAATTTCCGTAGTCGAAACCTTCAATCAAGACTCCGCCACGCTCGCCACCCAAAAGCACAGAGTTGATTGGCGATGCCTGGCGAATTTTTCTCGCTTCGTCCGGAGTACCACATGGAATCACGCAACTTGCACCATTCAGCAAAGCTGTCGTGATCGTTGACGACGCGCGAAGTATATCGATGATCACAGCCGTGCCACCGGATAGACTTTCGGCATGCATCAGGGCAGGAAGGAAATGAACTGACAGGGATTGCAATGTTGGATTCCTAAAATGAATTCACACGGGCAGAAATGAAGCTGTGGATTGTCTTGCGATGGTCCCCCTCGCCCAACGCCGTTAAGGATCTATTATCATGTTTTCAGCGGCTTTGTCGAAGTCCCTTCTCCCCCTGGAAGGATTTGCGATTTATTGGTTGAGGTTCTTTGATTCATTGTCGCTGGGCTGTCAAGCGTAGCGGACGTCACCAGACGGCGGAAACGAGCTGCTGGCAAACGAATGTGGAATTTCATAGATTCGTGTGCGAGCATTCCATTCGTCTGCCCCCATTCGCTTGCCAATTCATTGCAGAGATCACTCGGGATTGTAAACTCGGTTTTCTCTGCGTCCTTCTGCTCCAATGATCTGCTCCGTCACGTTGGTCTCAACCACCATGCAACCCAGGAGTGGAATTGAATTCTCTGGAATAAATCCGCTACTTCATAGATCGCACGCCCCGAAGGGGGAGAAGGGACATGGAAAACGTAGCCGTTGAATGTACCTCGGTTGGGATCTCGTGCAGCATAGCGTGATTTCTCGGATGGAAAAAACAATCATTCAAATCTGGCTGTGTTGCCCTGCACTGAAGAGTGAAAAGTTGACTACAATCCGGCGACAGAGTTTTGTGGCATTCCAACAGATACAGTATTCCAACAGATCCAGTGAGATGCGTTATGATTGGTCAGGATTTGTCTCAGTTTCATCAGCCAATCAACGACTTGTTCGTATCAACGGCATCGGAGCAGGAACGGAACCAGTGGGAGCTGTCTGGTGATCAACTGGCATTCTTTCACGAAAACGGCTACGTGGCCGGGCCAAAAATATTGACCGATCTCCAGATTGAACAACTACGAAAAGAACTGGCAACGCTCACGGAGCCAGGCCATCCGGGTTCGGAATTCTGGTACGAATACAATTCGAACGAATCTCCTGATCCCAGCCGCGTGCTGTTTCATGCGCTCGGAGCATGGCGGATTGCTCCGGCATTTCATGACATCCTTTGGAACGCAAAGTTTACAACGCTCGCGTCTCAGTTGCTTGGAGGAGCCGTCAGGTTCTGGCACGATCAATTGTTCTGCAAACCGGCAATGCATGGCGGAGTCGTGGCGTGGCATCAGGACTATTCGTACTGGATTCGCACCAAGCCGATGGCTCATCTGACGTGCTGGATTGGTCTCGACGACAGCACGATCGACAACGGCTGTGTGCATTACGTCCCCGGAAGTCATCGCTGGGATTTATTGCCAATCACCGGGCTGGCAGGCGACATGGACGCAATCAAAGGCGTCCTGAATGAAGAACAGTGGCAGCAGTTTAACCGCCACGTTCCCGTTGAACTCAAGGCCGGAGAATGTGTCTTTCACCATCCGTTGACAATTCATGGTTCGTTTGAAAATCGCACTCCCAATCCACGTCGCGCGGTTGTGATCAATGTGGTGCTTGATGGAGTTCGCAGCGAATCGGACCAGCCACTGCTCCACGGAATTCCCGTTATTCCTCCTGGCCAACAACTGGGAGGACAGTTCTTCCCAATGCTCTACAATCCATCACGATTCAATAAACTCCAGACGGAACGACTTCCATGAGCGAAGAAGAAGAAAAAAACAAGATCCGCCAACTCACTCGACTGCAGCGTCGAGTTCTTGGAACACTGATGGAAAAGGGGTTTACAACTCCTGATCAGTATCCAATGACATTGAAGGGTGCTGCAACGGGTTGCAATCAGAAGAGTAATCGCGATCCCGTGACTGAATACTCAGAAGGGGAAGTTGCGGACGCGCTTGAGCAACTACGACAAATCGGGCTAGTCGCTGAAGTCTTCACTGATGGCGGCCGCGCGGCGCGATACCGGCACTATGCGCGGCATAAGTTCGACTTTACGGAGACGCAGTTTGCGATCCTGTGTGAACTCTTGCTGCGCGGTCGGCAGCAACCGGGAGAATTGCGAACTCGGGCCAGCCGTATGGTGCGCATCGACAGCCAGGAGCAATTGAAGTCCGATTTGCAGTCGATGCAGGAAAAGGGATTCGTTCAAAGCAATGGTGGTCTTGAACGTCGTGGCGTAGAAGTGGACCACACGCTCTATTTGCCCAAAGAAAACATGACGATGGCGGCTGCGAATTTGTCGGCCGAAGACGAAAACCCCGCAGCGGCACCGACTCCAGCAGCGGTCGCAGCTCGACCTGCCACTGTTGCCACACCTCAGAATTCCGTGGTTCAGAATTCGTCAGTTCCTGCGGCATCTGCGGGCATTGATTCTGCTTTATTGCACGGATTGCAAACACAACTTCGTGAAATGACGTCGAACATGTCTACACTCCAGAACGCAATCGATGCCATGGAACAAAGACTGGAACGTATCGAACGCGATCTGGGAGTCTAATCCCTCGCAGGATGGGTCGCCAGACCCGTCCAGACCTCACCCAATCACAACAGGACGAGACTATTGTCCCGTCCTACATTTGATGTTTTCAACATGGGATATGCCAGCCTTCAGGAATGCGTACGCGATCTGGAACAAAGCGGCCAGCTCTTGCGTCTGAAAATACCGGTCGATGCGAATCTGGAGGCGGCTGAGATTCACCGTCGTGTCTGCGAACGCGGCGGTCCGGCGATTCTGTTTGAAAACATCATCGGCTGCCAGTTTCCGATGGTCAGCAATCTCTTCGGAACTTTGGAGCGGGCCAAATACATCTTCCGCGATGCACTGCGGGGCGTTGAATCATTGGTCCAGTCAAAGAAAGATCCACTGTTCGCTTTGAAGAATCCAGCTCGATTGCCTTCGATGCTGCGAACTCTGGTTTCCATGCGTTGTGCAAAGCGAAGTTCCGGACCCGTCATGGAATGCACCACGTCGCTCAGCAAACTGCCGCAACTGAAGTGCTGGCCCAACGACGGTGGCGCATTCATCACGCTGCCTCAGGTCTACACCGAACATCCGGACCGGCCAGGTTATGTCCATTCGAATCTCGGGATGTACCGAGTGCAAATCAGCGGCAATCAATATCAACCAGACAAGGAAGTCGGGCTGCACTATCAGATTCATCGCAGCATTGGATTTCATCATGCTGCGGCGATTCGCAAAGGCCAGCCACTGCGAGTCCACATACTTGTCGGTGGTCCACCTGCATTGGCTGTCGCCGCAGTCATGCCGCTGCCGGATGGAATTCCCGAAGTCGCATTCGCTGGTGCCTTATCGCGCCGAGCTCTGCGGATGATTCGTCGGGATGGCGGCCCGATGATTTGCGCGGATGCAGATTTCTGCATCAGTGGCACGATCGATCCGGATCGCGTTTTGCCCGAAGGTCCGTTCGGCGATCATCTGGGATATTACAGTCTGACGCATGATTTTCCTGTCGTGAATGTTGATGCTGTCTACCATCGCCGCGATGCGATCTGGCCGTTTACGGTCGTGGGTCGTCCGCCGCAGGAAGATTCGATTTTCGGCGCGTTGATTCATGAAATGACGGGCCCGGCGATTCCTGCAGTACTGCCCGGTGTACATTCAATTCATGCCGTCGATGAAGCAGGCGTGCATCCGTTGCTGCTTGCAATCGGCAGCGAACGCTACGTTCCCTACAACTCCGACCGAACACCGCAGGAACTGCTGACAAATGCCAATGCGATTCTGGGACAAGGGCAACTCTCTCTTGCCAAGTATCTGATCATCGCAGCGAAGGAAGATAATCCACAGCTTGATATCCACAATAAGGCCGCCTTCCTGCGGCACATTCTCGAACGCA
>JBDNFT010000098.1:0-2030 GCA_041689695.1 Planctomycetaceae bacterium
ACCGGACGAGAGAACAAAAGACGAATGGGCATCAGTGCGCTCCGCGTTCGATGTGCTCGGCAAGCAGTTCAAAAGAATGTGCAGCATCATTCAGACCTGCATGACTGGCGTCGCGTGCAAGTGCTCTCGCTTCAGCAGCCGAGTTTTGATTGACGGCGGAAAGTCGCACTCGAATTCGTGCCAGAATCAGCGAACGTTCCCGAATAATGTTTTGATCTTCAGTCTTCCCAAGACCACCAAGTGCCTCTGCCAGTCCCATATGACAGGTTGGATTGGCCGGATCAGCTTTCAAAACCTGTTGAAAATACTTCTCAGCAGCAGCCCAATCCCTGGATTGAAGAGAAAACTGCGCTCGCATCTGAGTCAGCAGCCACGGCTCATTGTCCTGAAAACCTGGTGCCGTTGAAACAATTGATTCGAATTGTTTCCAGTCCACTTGTTCTTAGAGGCATTCCAAAGATGCCGCGATGATCGCCAGATCGACGGGGTATTCCGTGCGCAGTGTATCCAGCAATTTACCGGCGGCATCAAGTTTCCCTTCTCCCACCAGATAGCGAGCATCAGCGATGCGCAACAGACGATCATCGGGAGTTTTCTCCAGGAATTCGCGTAGGCGGCTGCTGCCCAGATTCGATTGCCAGATCAGCAATGTCGGAAAGTAATACTGTTTTGCATCATAGACATCAAACCGACCCTCCTGAATCATCGTCTGCAGGATGGCTTTCCGATCCTGAAATCGCAGTTCCACTGCCATCATAAAAACCAGCCAGTCGCGAGCTACTCTCACCTGTTCCTGAGGGACCGACGGCTGGGAATCTGCCAGTTCCAGAAACGCACGAAAACTCGCCTCCGCCTCCTCTGCGTCGTTTCTCCGTAACAGAGCCTGCGCCTCCTGCAGCCTGGCGCTCGCGCCATATCGAATGTTGTCCGACGGAACGCGTTCGAAACAATCGATCGCCTTGTCAGGTTGTTCATTTCGAACCGCTGTTTCACCAAGTACCATCATCAGATCCGCATCATTCGGTTCTCGATGAAATAACTCGGCAAACTCCCGCCTTGCCTCTTCATATTCGGTCGGCGATACGCTGGCTGGCAGTATCACAGAATTATGTGGCCAGCAATAGACACCAATGGCTGCTACGACGACAAGGAATACAAATCCGTATACCGCCAACTTCTTCTTATCCAAAGACGGTTGTGATTCCAGATCGGATTGTGTCGATGGGACATCGGCAACGCTCATGGATTTCGTCTCACCTGATTGGCCGATTGGTGTTTGCGGCGAGTTCATTGAAATCGGGATCATATTCCGGCGTGTCGTTTTGAAAATGCAGGAACAGTGCAATCGCAACATCAGAACTCATGATTATTCAGGCACTTTAGCGGTTTGCATGCGACGAACAATCTCTCGCATCGCCTGAGCGTCTGAATCTCGCCCGTCATTTTCGTATGCGTTCGCCAGCCAGTTCCGAACGGGCAAGATCGTGGGGTCCAGATCCACTGATTGTTCCGCCTCCAGAATTCCTTCCTTCAGCCGACCGGAATTCTTCAGAATGTCCGCCCGGATCGCATGGTATCCCGGATGACCAGGATCAATTTCGATGCAGCGATCAACGTATTCAAGCGATTTCTCCCAACGACCTTGCTGGTAAGAGATGTCCAGCAATCCGGCCACTGCGACTTCCTCCGCCGCAGGGATTTTCTGAGCTTCCGTCAGATATTTCACTGCCATCTCTATACGTCCTTGCTGAATCGCAAATGCCCCCAGAGTCGATAGGACCAAGCCGTCGCCTGAATGAACTGCCAAAGCTGGTTCCAGCAAGCTCGTCAAATCTGATGGGGACTGTTGTCCCTTCTTCATCAGATATGACCAGATCGCGACACCCATCGCTCGATTTTTTTCCCATTCCGGCATGCGAGTGTGTGCGTCGTCGAAAAAACGCAATTGTGTAATTCCATTGCTGTTATCGTTCGTCGACTCTTCCGGACGCCGCAGGATGCGATGATCTGTTTGAGTCACATGGGCAATG
>JBDNFT010000099.1:0-3103 GCA_041689695.1 Planctomycetaceae bacterium
CGCAACAATTCTCGTGTGATCAAAAAACAACCGCAATTCCCAATTTTCAACAGCCCAGCACGGCCCTGAAAACACAGCGAAGTTTCCACTGTGATTAGGTGAATACAAAATCTGGCAAGTTGAGGCGTCTGAAGCATCAAACACCCAGAATCTGCGCAATCGTTCAGTATTAAGGACGAAGGTGGGATCTTGAACCGGGGATTTACCCAAAGTCCAGAGAAAAATTCACAACGGATTAGAAAGTCTGAAACAATTCAAAATTGGACTTGACCCCAGCTTACTTGTTTCATTCTTCTCGATGTTTAGATAGTGAACACAACAACAGGCAGTATGTGTCCTACCCTCAGTCATCGTCAAGCAATCGGGCTGCAAAAAATTACCTGTTTGCGCCAACTTTGCCGCTTCTATCCGCAGCTTGATCTCGCCCCGTGCCAACTCGCGTGGCACGATCAAACAGCAGGCACCGGCGCGAAACTTGACTTCCTGCCAGGCAAGCTGGCTGCCGATTTCATCCCAACCCGAAGCGTCAGCGAGGGATGACTGGTGAAAAATGCTGTTGATTTTATCCCTCACTGACGTGTCAGGTTGTGAAAACCGACTCAATCGACAGCCTGCGAGCTTTTGGGGACAAGGGACATGCGAACGATGACCGTTGAAGGCATCATTCCTGAACGCTAAAAATCCGCCAAGCGGCCGCGATCATGTGCCGCCCACTGCACACTCCAGCACACGCCATCGCACACAGGCTGAACCGGCAGTTTCTGCCGACTGATGCAGGCGTCGAATTCCACTGGAAGGTTTTCTTGGCTGTTTCGAATTTTCCGGTCATAACCTAAATGCTGCATGTCGCTATCCTCCGATAGCTGATTCATGGCATTGCAATTTTCTGGCAGTGCTGATGTTCAGACTGCCTCTCGATGTGAGTCCCGGAAATGCCCGCCAGCTTCAATCGAAAACTATCCGGCGTTGCAATCGCCATTGCGGCGATGTTCTGTAGTTCTGTCAGTGCGGCGGAAATTCCGTGGTCTACAAACATCGAAGAATCGCTGCAGCGAGCTGCCGCAAACGGCCAGCCCGTGCTGATGGAATTCACGGCGGACTGGTGTGTCTTTTGCAAAAAGATGGAAAAGAACACCTTTCCAAACCCACAGGTGACTCAAAAAATTTCCAGCAACTTTGTCGCAGTGCGCGTCGATGCGGATCAGAACAAAGGTCTTCTCAAAGATCTGGCTATCAAAGGGCTGCCGGCAATCCTCATCGTGTCGCCGGATCTGAAAGTCATCAAACGCATCTCAGGATTTCAAACACCTGAGGCGCTGGTTAAGCAATTGGATGAAGTGATCTCGGCTCGCCCAACTCAGGCTGGCGCGCCCTTGATTGCCAATTCCAACGTGCAACCACAGCGACCAAGGAACCAACCTGTTCGTCAACAAATGCCTCAACAGCAACAACCACAATTTGATCCGCAACATCAGCAACCAGAGCGCCAGCAGCAAAATGCTTTTGAACCTGATGCTGTCGCCGCGACACCACCGCGAGGTGAGCTGGTGTTTGAAGCCAGCTCGCAGGACGAAGCACCTCGCGCTGGAGCTCCACGAACACAGAACCGCCCGACCCCGGAGCCACGCAAGCATCAGTTCTTTGATGCTCCTGCCAACCAGACTCGGCAGCCAGCACAACCTGAACTGGCTAACAGTGAACCGGAATCATTCTTTAAGACGATCAGCCAGGAAGGAGAGTCACGCAACAGCAAAGACGCTGGTTCTACCCCTGCATTCGGTGGCCTCTGCGTCGTGAGTGCCGTGGAAGACCGCGAACTGGTGGGCGGTGCCGCCAAGTATCAGATCAGCTATCGCGGCCATACCCTGTACTTCGCCAGTATTGACAAGAAGGAGCAATTTCAAAGCGCTCCAAATAGCTACTGGCCTATGTTGGACGGTGCCTGTGCGATCGCGATGCTCGAAGACGAAAAACGCGTGGAAGGCAGTTTGGAATTTGCCGCTGTCTTCCGCAAACGGATCTGGCTGTTCAGCAGTCAGAAAGCCACGGATGAATTCCTGAGTGATCCAGCCGACGTCGCTGAAGAAGCGATCGAATTTGCAGCCGAGCTTCAACGCTGATATCGAGCATGGCAAGGCAGCAGAAGCAATCAATGCTGCGAGAACCGTTCATACAACCCGGCGTAGATTCCGTCGAGCCTGATCAATTCGTCGTGTGTTCCGCGTTCGACGATTTTGCCATGGTCAAGCACGAAGACCTGATTCGCGTGGCGGATGGTGCTCAGGCGGTGAGCAACAACAAACGCCGTTCGACCGCTGAGTAGCACATCCAGTGCGTGCTGCAGCCGAGACTCCGTCGCGCTGTCGATGCTGCTGGTGGCTTCGTCAAGGACCAGAATCGCAGGATCCGCCAGCATCGCCCGAGCGAAACAAATGAGCTGCCGTTGGCCGGAACTCACCGAAGCTCCGCCCTCACCGACTCGAGTGATCAGTCCGTCGGGTAGGGCTGTTAACAGGTCCAGACAATCCAGCTTACGTAGTACCTCAATGATGTCTGAGTCGGACGCTGCGGGTTTCGCGAATCGAATATTCTCCGCCACCGTGTCGCAGAACAAAAAATTCTGCTGTTGTACGATTCCCATACGGCGATGCAATGATTCTCCTGCGATCTGCCTGATATCGTGACCATCGATCAGAATCTGCCCTGCATTGGCAAGGTAGAATCGGCAGACAAGATTGATGATCGACGATTTGCCGCTGCCCGTATGCCCTACCAGAGCGATGACTTCGCCAGGTTTCGCTGTAAACGAAATGTCATGCAGCACGGGACGATTGACATCGTAGCCGAATGTGACATTTCTAAATTCCACTTGGCCCCGAACGGTGTTCAGCGTCAACGCATCCGGCGGATCGACCCATTCTGGTTCCGTATCCAGCAATCGATAGAGCCGCTCTGCACCCGCCATGGCGGTCATGGCCTGGTTATATTGATTGCCAAGAATCGAGATCGGGGAAAAGAACAGGTTCGCCATGAAGAAGAAACCAACCAGGTCGCCAATCTGAGTCGAATGACCCGGCGTGAGGACTCGATAACCTCCCACGAG
>JBDNFT010000100.1:0-6447 GCA_041689695.1 Planctomycetaceae bacterium
ACCAGCGCGATTGTGGTGGGAGGCAGTAAGGTTTCCCCTCGATTTCTGGGCGTTCTGGATGTGGATTTTCTGATCGAAAAACGTCCTGAAAAGGACGTCCCCGATCTTCGACTTAAGGTGGAAGTGCGAGACGGCCAGTTGAGTTCACCGGCGATTCCCGTACGACTCTCCGACGTGCGGGCGAGATTTTACTGGGACAACAATGTCGTGGATCTGAAGCTGTTGAATGCACGCGATGGTGATGCGTTGGTGACGGGGCAGTTTGCCATGGATCTGCGTGAGAATGCACCCCCGGCAACCGCTACCGTACACCTTGAAAAATTTCCGATCACAAAACAACTTCAGCCGTTGCTGCCCGTTAAGTCGCAGAAAATCTTTGATCATTTCGAACCATCGGGAACTGTCTCAGGTGACATCACAATTCAACGCTTTCCTTCGGGGAAATGGCTGCCAACTGCAATCGATGGCACGACCGAAAATGCCACACTTCGATTTCACAAGTTTCGATATCCCGTAACTGGTGTCGCTGCGACGCTGCATCAACGACCACTTCCACCAAACGCCGATTCCATGGATGCTGTGGTCTGTGATGTTGTTGCAAATGGTTTGGTCGGAATCCGTCCTGTGACTTCCTTCGGGTGGATCAAAAATCCCGGTCCGCAGATGGAACTGGACTATCACGTCGATGTTCAGGATTTGCCGCTGGACAGCAAGTTTCGCGATTCACTCGAAGAGGCCGGACGCAAAGTCATCGACCAACTGAACATTGGAGGCACAGCAACTGTTCGCGTGGATTGTCATCGCAACCCCGGACTGGATCAGCCGACAGATATTCAGTTGTTTGGAACAATCAAGAATGGCTCAGTTCGTTTCGGAAAATTCCCTTATGACATTGATCAGCTGACCGGGGAACTGTCCTATGATTCCAAAGCAAAGTATTGGCGATTTACAAATCTTCACGGCAGGCACGGTACGGCCGAACTCACTGCCGGTGGTAGTTTTCGGGGACTGACAGTCCCTGGTGTTCTGCAATTGACTATCAATGCAGAAAATGCCAGCCTCGACGCGGATCTGTTTAATGCACTGAATCCCTCATCGCGAGACCTATGGACAATGCTGCAACCGGCAGGGTTCGTTAACCTGACCACTGTCATTGACTGGACCGCAGCGCCGGGACAGATTCCGGTTGTTGAACTTCAGAATGTCAAGATCTTCGATGCGACGATTTATCCGAAAGCATTTCCTTATCGAATGCACATCAGCCAAGCCATTGTTGACTACAAGCCAAACGATCCCAGATTCGCGGGTGTGCATCACTGCTCCATCAAAACCCTGAAGGCTGATCACAATGGAGCATCTATCGAAGCCAGTGATTGCTGGGCTGAACTTTCACCGGATGGTGATTGGCAATTGCATTTGAACAACCTGACGGCCACAGATTTAAGACCAGACGACGAGTTGCGAGCTGCCTTACCGGGAAACTGGCGCGATACAATTTCGCGACTCTCTCAAACCGGCAGGATATGTCTTGAATCATCAGAGTTGGACTTTCGTGGTGCCACAAATGGCACTGCGCCAACGACCGCAGCTTGGAGTTTGAGCATGCGGCTGAAACAATGTGCTGTTTCGGCGGGACTGGATCTCACAAACGTATCCGGAATGGTGGCTGCCTACGGAACCTGGGACGGATATCACCTGAAGAATGAAGGTTCGATTCGACTGGACCAGGCAGATGTGCTGGAGATGACGATTACAGACATTCAGGGACCCTACACAATGACCGAGGAAGAACTGGTCCTTGGTTGTCGTGATATCATTCAGCGAAAAGTGCAGCCAGCCGAAGTCGCCAAAGATCGTCGCATCATGGCGAACGCCTATCGAGGCGTACTGGAAATGGATGGCATGATTGATCTTACAAAAGGTGCCGAATACGAATTCTTTGGCGAGCTAAAGAGTGCTTCGCTGGAGAATTATGCCGCCCGGCACATGCCTGATCAGCGAAATATGAAAGGGGTTGTGAATGCCTGGCTGTTCGTGAATGGCGACGGTGATTCAGCTTCCAATCTGAACGGCAGCGGACAGATGTTGATCTATCCGGCAGCTTTGTACGAAGTTCCCGTGGTTCTTGAAATGCTTTCGGCATTGTCCACCTTGCAGTTCGCTGTGCCCAATCGAGCGGCCTTTGATTACGCTTTGATGTCCTTCAAAATCAAGGAAGAAGCGTTTGAATTTGAGCCCATTGATCTTGTCGGCAATTCGCTGGCTCTTCGCGGCCGTGGACGCGTTGGTTTCAAAGGAGACGTCTCGCTGGACTTCTTCTCGCGCCCGCCGATTACCAGAAATCCAATTAAGAATATCATCGTGTCCAGTACGACGTCACTTGTGACTGTTCAGGTTCGAGGGACAACAGCGAATCCGCAAACAAATTCCGGAACCCGCAAGATCGATGATTCGATGCGAGAATTCTTTGAAGCCTTCCAACCTCGACCCGGTGCGCCTGTTCCGACACTCAACTTAACTCGGATATTCACCGGACCGACAACACCACAAGCAGCGCAGAACGGAACTGGCAACGGCCTGATGCCGGGTAGCCGCCGTTGAGCAACATGATTTGATGTGCATGGTGGCACGTCAACGAAAACAACCCCGTGGAATCACCCACGGGGTTGTCAAGTTTTATCGATCCGTAAGGATATCGACTACATCATTTCAGCCGACAACCAGCCATCCAGCAATTGGATCATTGTGACGGTCAGCGGCAATGTCTTGTCGCCAGCGGCCTGGAGATCGATTGTGCCATCCAGCTCACGGCGAATCAGACGATTCGACAGAATGCGGCGAATCTGATTGGCTCGTGTGATCTGTTTTAGACGGTCGGATTCTTCTTTGCTGGCGATGCCGATCTTACCTGGCTCCAGAACGACCTTCCCGCCCTGCAGCGACATGTCGATCGGAATGGTAATAATCTGTTCCGGAATCTCTTCTTTGCCGGTTTGCAATACGCCAGCTCGCAATACCAACGTAATCTGGTTCTTATCGAAGTGGACACGAATCGGATCAGACTTGCTGAATACAAATGACGTTGGCGGTTCTGGTTCACCGTCGGCCTTCACAGGCTCAGGGGTATTATCCGTCAATTTAATTTCGCGCTGAAATAGATCACTCAAAGCGGATTCCAGCTCACGGGCCACGTCTTTTTCCAGGATTGTACGCCCCTGGAAACCAAGAGCATCAATGGCATTATTCAAAGCACTTTCGTGCAACTGGACGGCAGCACCCGTTGCGATCAGGGCAGATGGCGGTTGCAGAGAACCACCAATTCGCTCCAGACCAATTGTACGTGAACTCAAAGCCATATGAGTGTTGCTGGAACGTGCGCTGGTGCTGTCCGGAGCCACACCACGTCGTTCAAGTGAGGCAAACATCTTATTCAGCGTGCCATTGGCGGTTGAAAACTGGTTGTTGGCTTCGTCTTCGAATTTTGGCAGAGCTGCATCCCGAATCTTCTGGGCCGTCAGCGCCTCCGACTGTGGCTTGCTTTCCGCAATTTTCTGATTCGCTATGTTTCGTACAATCCCGCGGACAATCGGAATACCATCAAACTTGGTCTTCAATCCAGTGACCTGACTGCTTGTGCTGACGCTGAATGTTGCTGCAGTGCTGGTGACGTTGCGGCCGTCGAAGAAGACAGATTTGTTCATCCAGAAAGAGTTGTTGCCCTGAGACCAAATGGTTGCGGGACTTTTCGTAGCGACGGTGCTGGAATGGACGCTGCCATTCACATGCATATCGAACATGGCACGATTGGCTGACGGTTTGATATCCGCACGCAGATCGACGTTCGTGTTCTGTGAACCTGTGACCCACGCCCCCAAAATGCATTCGGCGATGCAGCCGGATTCTGAGCGATAGTCTGAGATCAGACGCGAGAGAAGCTCTTCCGACACTACAAAATGTAAGTTGTGGTTAAAGTAATTGTCATTGACGACTGAGCGCAGGCGAGATGCAGCAGTTGGATAGTCGTTTCGCAGCGATCGCCAGGCAGCTCGCGCTTCTTCGGCGTCTGAACCCAGTTGATCGTGTTCGTAATTCAGGAGCGACGCAATCAGCGTTTCGATCAGATATTTTTGTTCGCCTTGTGCGGCTTCCGCGTCATTCGCGAAGCCGGTTCGACGGATTGCCTTATCGACTGCATGTTTTAAATGCTGCAGTTGAGGCTTGGAAGTAAATGATTTTTGGCTGTCATCCATAGTCGAGGAAGGTGTCAGATTCTGTGACACTTGCTTCAACACGTCGGCGCTGACATCGGCCTTCTGCAAATCTTCCAGGTGAAGATACCCAACCCACGAATTTCCATTGGGAATTGTGGTTAGCCACGTCCCTGTTGACGCAGCCGCCGTTGGAAGATTTGAAGCTGACGTTGTGCTTCCTTCAACGCTTGATTGTGATGCTTCGATCGATGCGGCAATCAAATTCACTCGACGCTGCAGCCGACGACGCAGAGAATCTTTTTCTGTTGTGGCAGCGGATAGATTGGCGACCAGATCGCGGAGTGTACTTGCGGATGTCGCACGTTCATCTGACGGTTTCTGGTCGTCAAATAGCGTTCGCAACAATGGTCCGGCGACTTTTGAAAAATCTGAATCGATAGCTTCAATCGATTCTTCAGTGATGTCCGCAGGAACCTTCAGCTTTGATTCTGCAATCACGACCGTTGGTTCAGAATTGGCGTGCAGATCCGTCGGGAAGACGGCAGACCCCACTAAAAACGAAGTTGCAATGAACAACGAACCAACGGCTCGTCGCGCACGACGCTCACGTAAAAAGGTAACGAATTCCACTTGTTATACCCCCGTAACACTTTACGAGCAGAAGGCAAATCGACGCAATCGCTTTAGGTTTATCGTCACGTTCGAACTGCAGATCGCTCAAATACAAAGCAACACACATACCTGTTTATTTCGGAAGAGTTCACACACTCGTCCCATGCCTTGCAACTGACCTAAAATACCTTCGGAAGGCTGCCGTCTCAATCGTCAAAGTCGATATAAACGCTACAGATTGCAAATATGGGTGGCGGTGTATCAGTCACGGGAGAATCGTTCCAGGGAACGCTAGGACGCTGAAAATACAGATAATTCGCCATAGTTGACGTCCAAAATCTGACGTTCACAAGCTCCCGCAGGACGATTTCCAGCATCGGGACGTGTGATCTGGACGCCCTTGGGTGCTTCAATCCCAATCTGCACCCGGTTCTTTCCGACACTTAAAACCGTCAGGCGAATGTTCAATCCCGGGATCAGAATCTGTTCCTGGATCTTTCGTGACAATACAAGCATGGTTCAACTCCATCTGAAATTTGCCGGTTGATAGCAACTGTCAACCAGCAGTCCAAAAAAAGGCGAAGAGACATTCTCTTCGCACGATCAACAATTAAAACAAGTGTTTCTGTCCGGTAAACGCATCGCGCCCTGCATAGACATCGCGCGTTCCTTCCGGGATGTAGATGAAGTCCAGGCGATGCAGGCGCACGATCAAATTGGAAATCGTGACCTGCGCCTGCGCGGCAAGTTCATACAGAGCTGGCCACGAGGTGACGTCGATATTTTTTAACGCGAGTTTGATCAGCCATTCCGGCATCAGCATCGATGACTGATAACGATCCACCGCGCTGCGGACTTCCGGAGAATCCTGGCCCGCTGTTAATTCACGATACAGTTCAAAGTAGCGATCGTCATAGGCTGCGCGATTTAAGACTTCAACGAGCACATGGCGGTCCATCGCGTGCCGCCGCACGACACTCGGCTGCAGATCAAACCCTGGCAGTCGTGGATGATGCAGGCTGGTGCGATCAATGTCAATGTCCCAATGGCCAGCTTCATGTCCGATCGTGCTGCGTTCCAGTCCCGGTTTCGACTGGAACAGATCCAGATGACGGCTATTCAGCACGATGCGGCGATCTTCGGGAATCAATCCACCCAGAATCTGCTCACCCGGTTGTTCGTCAATTTCGATCCAGTCAAAATCAAGGCCGAGAATTCGTTCGACAATTTTCTCGATGGGAACGGGAAACATGACAGGCTGCCCCGTCAGTTGTTCGTACTGACGAATGCGCATGCCGGTGATGCCGTCGATGGTGCGAGTTCGCATGTTGGTCAAGTCATGGCGTCTCACGAAGAGCACTCCCTGCAATGAATACGCTCATCTTCGAGCGTTGCTGCGGCGTCCAGTTCCGAACTCTGCAAGCAAAAAAGATCGACGAGAAACAAAAGGCTTTAACGAATAGACGAAGTTCGTCCGTTTTGTTCAATCTGCTGGATTAGTTCTTCCAAAGCAGTGTCCGACAAGTTGAGGAGTTTTCGAAACACCCCCGGTTGTGACAAAATTCTGTCGCGATAAGCGTCCGGAATTCTTTTGGCTAACAGCAATAATTCGTCGGGATCGGTG
>JBDNFT010000101.1:0-6327 GCA_041689695.1 Planctomycetaceae bacterium
CCCGATGGGGCCAACCGATTTCGAGGGACTCTGCTGGGGCAAATTCCAATGCCGGTGCCGCGCAATTTCCTGCAGGGCATTGATCATATCAAGTACGAGTATGAGGAGGGGTATCCGTCGTATTTGCGTGGCGTCAAGCGGCATGGCGGTTGGTGGTATTATTATTTATACGCGATGCTGGTGAAAATGCCGGTGGGGACGCTGATGTTGATTGGGATTGCCTTAGGACAGGTTGTTTTTTACCGCAGAGGGCACAGAGTTCACGGAGGAAGTACTGCGGGAAAGAACGCGAACGAAGGTGAGCCGTATGGTGTCAGGCGATCGGTGGGTGGATCGAGCAAATCGGCAATGGAAAACGAGCGGGAAGCAATGTACCGGGAAGCTGACGCATCCCGCTCGCCAATTGTCTCTACTTTATTTGAAACGGTCTACCTGCTGGCTCCGGCGATTAGCATCCTGTGGCTGGTGAGTTCACAAACGGGGTTCAATCATCACCTGCGATATGTGCTGCCAGCGTTTCCGTTTTTGTTCATCTTCGCGAGTCGTACTGCGCTCTTGCTGGAATCACGTTTTCTTCCAGTGCGAGCCATTCCAATCATCTGCGTCGCGTGGATGATCAGCAGCAGTCTCAGCGTCTATCCTCACAGCCTGTCGTATTTCAATGAACTCGCTGGCGGCCCCATCAACGGTTGGAAGCATCTTGATTACAGCAACATCGACTGGGGCCAGGATATGATTCTGGTGAAGGAATGGGTCGAGCAGCATCCAGACGCCAGGCCTCTGCACATTCTGCAAACTGGTTACGTGTCGCCGCAGCAAATGGGGATCGATGCGCAATCCCCGCCACTGAAAACAAAGCGATCCGCTGACGGCAAGTCCTTGTCCAGTGATTTCGCTCCCGGCTGGTACATCATCGGGCTCACACGTTTGGTTGATCCTCACGACCCGTTTCATGAATTTCTCGGACGCAAGCCCGATGATCTCATTGGCTATTCCATGCGCGTCTATCATGTGTCGGATCGGCAGATCATTCGCTCGCTCCCAATCTCAGACTTCGACCATCCAGAGTAATTTTTCCACTCAGCAGTATTTGCGCTGCGGCGAAAGGTCGAGTTCGACAGCTGATCTCTTTTCGCAAGGCGGTGGTGGATACTTTCAGATTCCCTTGTTTTTGCTCGCGCTGCAGAATATCAAGGATCTTGGCCGCGACGACCGCCACTTCCTCTGAGTCCTCTGTTTTTATTGCGGAGGTTTTCGTCGCGGCGTTGGATTTCGCACCGGCCTCGAAATCCGTCGTCGGGTGTACCCATTCCGGATCAGCACCTGGAATCACAATTCGCGACGCTCCACCGCTGCGGCGTTTTTCGATTTTGATCTGCACAGGAATCGCATCCGTCATTTCCGTCACATGTGAAATTACGCCCACCTTGCGTCCCTGAGCTTCCAGATGTGTCAACGCATTCATCGCGATTGTCAGCGTCTCCTGGTCGAGACTTCCAAATCCTTCATCAATAAACAACGATTCAATTCGCAGGCGATTGGACGTCAGCGATGCCAGGCCCAGCGCCAGGGCCAGTGAGACCAAAAACGACTCGCCGCCGGACAGTGAATGAACAGACCGCTTCTCCTCACCCATTTCACAGTCGATCACGATCAGATTCAGCGATTCAGGAATGCGTTCCAGACGATAACGAGCGGACAATTGATTCAGCTGATGATTCGCGTAGCCGAGCAACACATCCAGTGTGCGGCGTTGAGCGATCATACGAAACTTGTCGCCTTCTTTTGAACCAATCAACTCGTTCAATTTCAACCACGGCTCGGCGAAGTTGTGCTGATCGGCCAGTCGCTGTGTCAGATCTGCATTCTGCTGACGATGCTGATTGTCTTGCCGAACAACATTGAGTGACGCTTCCTGCAACTCCTTCGCAACCTCCAAGTCGTCCTGATTCGTCTGTACTGCAGCAAGGACGACAGCCTCTTCATCAGTCGTTGTACGCAGCTCGTTGTGTTGCTGCAATTGCTCTGCATGGACTTTAGAAGCACTCTCGGAGGAGGTGACTCGTTCGTCCAGTTGTTTCAGGAACACACGTTCGGTTTCGATCCATGCGGCATCGCGCGCCAGCATTTGATCAAAGTCGATCATTGACAGGATGCGAACCGAAGATGTGTTGAACAATCGCAGCCACGCCGCCATCGCTGTTTGAGCATTTGTGAGTTCCCCGGAAACCTGCGCGACTTTGTCTGTTGCATGTTTCTCGGTAGTCTTTGTCTCAGCCAACTGTTTTTCTGCGTCGTGCTTCGTAGTGGCAGCAGCCTTTGCATTCTGGTCGGCGACACGCACCTCTTCCGCAAATTCACGTTCAACAATATCGGCATCTCGACCATCAAACAACTGCCGCCGAAGCCGCAAATGCTGATCACGTTCGCCGGTGGCGGCAGTATGTTCTTTCTGACTGGCGGACTGCGCGCCGATCGCAGCCTGCACGGCTTCTTCCAGCGGAGTCGCTACGGCGGCGACTTCATTCAGCTTCCCCGACACATCACTCAGTTGTTGTTGAACATCGGCAAACGTGCGAGTCGATTCTGCAAAGGAGTCACGAAACTTTTGCGGATCGGCAGCGAAATGTTCTGAAGCATTCGGCAGTTCGCTGAAGAGTCCGCTGAGAGCCACCATTGCATCACGCCAGCGTTCCTCAGATTTCTGCGATGTGAATTCTGTGGTAGCATGTTTCGTATTGGTCACGCCGTGCTGTTTTTCCAGGTCGTTTACAAACTGCTGCTGTGTCCGCAGTTTTCCCGCTGCATCCTCGGCCGTCTTACGCCGCTTTTGAGTCAGCTTCGTTGCCCCACGCTGCAATTTTTCATTGGCCGCGATCTGATTGCGCTGGCCTTCATTGGCTTCGAGATGCCGAAGAACTGCACTTTGACGCTGGTCTTCATCCAATGCAAGAATTGCTGCCACATCAGAATGATCAGCGGACGAAAACGTGAATTCGCCAATTGACGTCTGCAACGCTGTTCGACTCCGTTGGTGCTTTTCGATGATCCCTGATGCCGCTTGCGTGCTTAGACTCAAACGCTGCTCTTCATTCCTGAGAGAGTCACGCTGCTCATTAAGTTCCTTGCATTTCTCTTTGGCCGCGTTGATGGCCGTCGCTTCGTAGTCCGGGGCATGATCGCGATACGGATGAGACTCAGATCCGCAGACCGGACACGGATGTTCGGGTTGCAGTGAAAGTCGCAACCGTTTGGCGTGATCGTCAACGGCGGCACGCATGGTTTCCAGCAGATCATGCGCCACTTTGGCCTCTGCTGTCGCTGCTGGAATCTCGATCTCCTGAAGCCGATTTAGCGTCGCGAGGTCTTGCAGTTGCGTCGCTTCCAGCCCTGCCAGATCGGTTGTGACAGTGTCCGCATCAAGACAATACTTCTGCCATTGATTCAACTCCTGCTGCAACGTCGTGAGCACTCGATGAACGGCGTCGAATTCCAAATGTTGCGTCGCGAGGTCTTCTGCATCGAACTCACCTTCCGCCGATTCCACCTTTTTCAGTTCTTCGGCCGCAGCATCTGCCCGTTCTTGTAACTTCGAACATGCTTCTCTCTTCGCCTCGAGTTCTGCAAGTTCGTTCTGGAACAGAGCCCCCAGCTTCGCGAATTCCGCCCGATGTCCGATCGCTTCGGCTTCCGCTGTCATTGCGGTTTCAAGTCGGAGCAGCCAAGTTCCGCGATCCTTCACGAACGATTCAAAGACTGCAAGTTGTGCACCGCGTGTCAGCAGCGACTGTTGTTCAACTTGAATCGCCTTTTTTTTCTCTTCCGCAGCATCGCGTTTTGTTGTCGCGTCTCGCACTGCTGCCGTCGGGGCTTTGAGCGCTGTTTCAGTTTTCTCGACGCGAGACCGTGACCATTCCAGCTTCGTATCCAGCGTGCGGGCTTGAATCAGCAGCGGCGCGGCAGTTTGTTGCGCAAGCTGAAGCTGTGTCAACGCTGTCGTTGCCGTGTTTTGTTTCTCAGTTGCACCCTGCACTGTCGCAATCTGTGAATCAACCGCCGCTGTCGCGGCTTCGAGTCCAGTTTTCGCGGTCTCAAGATCCTTGAACGCACGCAGTTCCGCTTCACGTAAAGTCCGGGCGTCGCAAGCGACAATTTCCGTCCGCCGCAAGTCCTCTCGACGCTCCGACGCCGCGTCGCGACTTTGCTGCGCTGCCGCGTGTTCGCCCGTGGCCGTGTTCAAATTCGCCTGCCGCTCCGCATGTTTCCGGAACCATTCGGTACACACTTCAAGCTGTTTGAATTCCAATTCCAGTTTGCCGACTGCAGCTGTTGCAGTTGCCGCCGCTGCTTCCTTTTCAGCACGGACCTCGGCTGTCAGTGGTTGATATCCTTGCAGCTGGGCTTCTAGTGTTTCGATCTCTTTCTTTTCGTTGGAGTATCGATCATAAACGGCGCGAGAGATCGCTTCGAAGCGTTCTGTCCCGGTCAATGCCTGCAGGATTTCCGCACGTTGGTTGTCGTTGGCTTTCAGGAAGGTCGCAAAATCGTTTTGAGCCAGCAGCACGGCTCGCGTGAACTGTTCAAAAGTCAGCCCGATCTTTGCAACAATAGCTTCTTTGACCAGAGTCTTCTTCCCACCTTCTTCAACGCTCCCTTGGCTGCCCGGTGCGATGTGGCCGCGATACAGCGCCATTTCAACATTCTGCAACTTGCCGTCCGACTTGTTGTGACCACGACGAACACTCCAGCGAGCCGTCCACTGCTGCTGATCAACGCCGACGAACGCGACTTCCGCAAATCCATAGGCGGTGTTACGACGCAGCAGCATTCGCGTGTCGTTTTGCTTTTCGCCAGTTGAAAGTTCTGCCAAGCGACCAACCTGATTCAATCGCGGAGTCTGATCGAACAACGCAAGGCAGAGTGCGTCCAGCAGAGTGCTCTTGCCAGCTCCCGTCGCGCCGCTGATGGAAAACAGTCCGGCGGTTTTGAGTGGATCTTTTGTAAAATCGACGGAATGAATTCCAGCCAGAGATGCGATGTTACAAATCGTAATTCGTTCGATTTTCATCAGCCGCGAACCTCCTGCAACAGAATCTCGCGGAAGGCATTCAGCACCCGAACGTCTGGATCATTGTTGTACTTTTCACGCCAGGCATCCAGAAAAATATCTTCCGGATCGATCGACTTCAGATCCATCTGAGGGAGTGCTTCGGCAGAATCATTCGCCGCTGTCGTACTCTCCGGTTTTTCCGTTTTGATTGGTGTCAACCGCAGCGGCTTGCCTTCCAATGCCTGCTCTATCCGATATCTGCGCAACGGATCAGGCCCCTCTTCGATGACTCGCACTTCAATAAATGGATGCTGTTCGAAGGGCAATCCATTTTGCACTTCCACTTCAGCCAAGAGTGCGAGAACGTCGTCAATCTTTGCTGCTCCTTTCGCAGGAATTCGCAGCAACATCGCAGCGCGAGGAATAACAACTTCTGCGGCCGAAATCAGTTCAGCTCTTTCAAACGTCAGCTTCACGATCTGATGACGGTAGTCCGCTTCCGCAAACGACAACGGAATCGGGCTGCCACTATACCGAATTCGTCCACTGTCGAATTGCTGAGCTCGATGCAGATGCCCGAGCGCCACGTAGGCAATCTGGGGATCGAATGTCTCAGGGCCAATCGCTTCTGCTCCGCCAATTACCAGTCGTCGTTCCGAGTCCCGTGATTCCTCACCGCCGTGCAGATGACAATGGCCGAGTGCGATGAGTGCCGCATTTTGATTTCGCTTCGCCCTTAACTCAAGAGCTGCGACCGTGGTGCGACGATAGAGTTCCCGCACGCCATCCAGATACGGATCTGCAGCATTGTTGACGAACGGCACATCCGATGGACGCAGAAACGGTACGGCCATCGCGATGGCCTGCACCTGTCCGGCTGTATCTTTCAGCGGCACCAGGAATTTTTCCGGATCAATATTGCCTGCATCATCGTGCCGAACCGTACCAACGACTGTGATATTCAGCGAATCCAGCAATCCTGCCGGTGCCTCCAGTCTTGCCCCTGCGTCGTGGTTACCCGCCGTCAGCACGATCTGCAGATTCGGCAACGACGCATGCGATTTGGCCAGAAAGTTATACAGCCGTTTTTGCGCCACGGCGGACGGATTGATCGTATCGAACACATCTCCGGCGACAATCAGTGCATCCGGCTTTTGCGACCGCATTTCTTCCAGCAGCCAATTCAAAAAGCAGCAATGTTCGTAGTCACGGTCATACCCACAAAACGACTGCCCCAGATGCCAGTCTGCGGTATGAAAAACGGTCAACATAAGTGA
>JBDNFT010000102.1:0-3623 GCA_041689695.1 Planctomycetaceae bacterium
ACAGGAGACGTGCTTGTCAAACTGGATGATTCGGATCTGCAGTCGCGGCTGAAACAGGCTGAAGCGGCATTGACCAGCGCGGAAGTGAATCGCGATCAGGCCGCGATGGATCTTGCCCGAGCGAAGAAACTGCAGGAGAAGAACGCGATTTCAACGGCCGATTTTGATCGCGCAGATTCGACTTCGAAGAGTGCAGATTCTGCGGTGAATCAGGCGAAGCACGCGGTTCACGAAGCGCAGATCATGCTGGATTATGCGACGATCAAATCCCCGATGAACGGCACCATCGTCGATAAACGCATTGAAGCCGGTGACACAGTCAGCCCCGGTCAGGTTCTGCTGACACTGTTTGATCCATCCCACATGCAGATGGTGGCGTCCGTTCGTGAATCGCTGGCAATGCATCTGAAACCTGGACAGTTGCTTCCGACTCGACTGGATTCGCTGGATCTTGATTGTGAAGCGACAATCAGCGAGCTGGTGCCGGAAGCGGATGTGGGCAGCCGATCCTTCACCGTCAAAGTCATCGGTCCATGCCCGGCCGGTGCTTACAGCGGGATGTTCGGACGCCTGAAACTGCCGCTGGCGGACGAAGAAGTGTTGGTGGTGCCAACGTCGGCCATCAGTCGTGTAGGTCAGTTGACGCTGGTGGATGTAGTGCTGACGACGTTGTGCATCGACGTCACGTACGAGTTGGCCGAACGCTGGATGGGGATATCGAAATACTGTCCGGGTTGAGTGTTGGTGAGTTGGTTGTGGTGAAGTAACGAGTGTGTTATCCAACAGGAATGCAACAGAAATGCTGACGCCGTCAGAGGAAGCGGATCTCAATCAGGGCCCGAAGGATATTCTGTCACACATGGTGCGGATCTTTCTGGAATCGAACCTGTCGATCATTCTGGTCGTGTTCTCGTTGATTGTCGGCGTCGCGGCGCTGCTGATAACTCCACGGGAGGAAGATCCGCAAATCGTAGTGCCGATGGCTGACATCTATGTCAACTTCCCTGGACACTCGGCGGCCGAAGTCGAACAACTCGCCGCAGCGCCGTTGGAACGCGTGCTGTATCAGATCGACGGCGTTGAATACGTCTACAGCATGTCGCGAGAAAACCAGGCGATCATCACCGTCCGCTTTTACGTCGGTGAAGATCGAGAACGCAGTCTGGTGAAACTGTTCAAGAAGATCGACGAGAATCTTGATCAGGTTCCGCCCGGAGTTACCGGCTGGGTTGTGAAGCCGATTGAAATCGACGACGTACCGATCACGACGCTCACGACTAAAGGTGCGGGGAATGATACAAATGCTCTGCGACGAATGGGCGAAGAATTAGTTGAACGTCTGGCCGAAGTGCCACAGGTTTCCCGAGCCGAAGTCATCGGTGGCGAACCACGCACGGTTCGGCTGAATCTTGATCCGGAACGTTTGCAGGGATATCGCCTGAGTACTCTGGAAATCCAGCGTGCGATTCAGGGCGCGAATGTTTCGATGCCCGCCGGTGATCTCACGGCGAATGACCAGACAATCCGCATTGAAACGGCTTCGGCCATTTCACGGCCGGAGCAGTTGAATGAGTTAGTCGTCGGCGTCTTCAACGAGCATCCGATTTTTTTGAAAGACGTGGTCACTGTCGAAGACGCGCCTGCCGAGGTCGCCAGTTTTGTCCGCCACGGCTGGGGTCCGGCTCGCGACTTTGAAGAACGCGACTCGGGGCAGACTTCTCAAACCGTTCTGACCAACTCCACGGGAGATACTGAAGCCTCACAGCCCGCCGTCACGATCGCCGTTTCGAAGCAAAAAGGCTCCAACGCGGTCACCGTCGCTACCAACGTCATCGAAGCGGCAAATCAACTGCGTCGCGAAATCCTGCCGGACGATGTCGAACTCATCGTCACTCGCAACTACGGCCACACGGCGAATGAAAAGGTGAACGAACTTGTCGAAGGACTTGGCGTAGCAATTGTGATCGTCATCGCGTTATTGACGCTGAGTCTTGGCTGGCGCGAAGCGTTTATCGTGGCGGTCGCCGTGCCAGTGGTTTTCGGTCTGACACTGGCGGTGAATTTGTTGTTCGGATTCACCATCAATCGCGTCACGCTGTTCGCACTCATTCTGTCGCTGGGGTTGTTGGTTGATGACCCGATTGTTGATGTCGAAAACATCGCGCGGCACTTTGAAGAACGGAAAAAGGCGACGCGACGAATTGTGCTCGAAGCCGTTGCGGAAATTCGTCCACCACTGATCAGTGCGACTCTGGCGGTCATCGTCAGCTTCCTGCCGATGTTTTTCATCACCGGCATGATGGGGCCGTACATGTCGCCAATGGCATTGAACGTCCCGATTTCGATGCTGATGTCAATGCTGGTGGCGTTCACGATCACGCCATGGTTGTGCTTTCATATGCTGAAAGGAAAGGCCAATCTTCATCAGGGATCAGATGTCACCGCCACACCAACACTGACTGCAGCCGAATCCGGCAAGCCAGCCGTCCACGACATCTACGATCCGGAAGTGGTGAAACAGTCGTTCCTGTATCGCTTCTTTCGTCCCATCATGGTGCCGATGCTGAAGACTCGGCTGCGCGCGATTGGTTTTTTGTTTCTGATGGCGGGATTGACGCTGGCTGCGGTCGGAATGGCGGCGACGCGATCCGTGCCGCTCAAAATGCTGCCGTTCGATAATAAGAACGAGTTTCTGCTGGTGCTGGATATGGACGAAGGCACTTCCCTGGAACGAACCAATGCTGTCGTGGCGGAATTCGAACAGGCTTTGACCACGGTTCCGGAAGTTACCGACTTTACATCCTGCGTCGGTATCCCCGGGCCGATCGACTTAAATGGGTTTGTGCGGCATTACTATCTGCGTCAGTCGCCGCATCTGGCGGAAATTCGAGTCAACCTTGTTGGCAAAAAGAATCGTCGTCAGCAGAGTCACGCGATCACGTTGCGGCTGCGAGACCAGTTCACGGAACTCGCAAAGAAGCACGGCGCGCTGGTGCGGCTGGTGGAACTGCCGCCGGGTCCACCGGTGCTGGCGTCGGTTGTTGCGGAAGTTTATGGTCAGCCGGACAACAGCTATCAGGATCTGCTGGATTCGGCTGCGGTTGTTGCCAGCCGTCTGAAAGCAGAACCGGGACTGGTCGAAGTCGATGACATCAGCGAATCCGCGGCTCGCAAACTTACATTCGTGACCGATCAGGAAAAAGCCGCGCTGGCTGGTGTATCAGTCGCGCAGATCGCGTCCACACTTCAGATCGCGCTGGGCGGAACCAAGAATCAAGTCGTGCGAGTGGAAGGCGAGCGACATCCGCTGCTGATCAATCTGCGGCTGCCTCGGGAGATTCGTTCCAGTGAACACGAACTCGGGCAGCTTCACGTGAAAACATCCACCGACGCGATGATCGCGTTGGCGGAACTTGGTTCATGGAAAGCTGGTCGAGTCGATCAGACGATTTATCACAAGAACCTGAAGCGACTGGTTTACGTCTTCGCCGAATGCGCCGGGCGACCGCCAGCGGAATGTATTGTTGATGTGCAGGCGCATCAGGTTTCCGTTGAGAATTCGAATTGCACTTTAGGACGGGTCTCCAGACCCGTGCAGACACAGCCAGATCAGGACGGGACTG
>JBDNFT010000103.1:0-6003 GCA_041689695.1 Planctomycetaceae bacterium
ACACTGATGAGCGAATCGCTGTCCCACCGCAGAGTTTCTTTCTGGACCTGTAGCTGTGCGTCGGTTCGTACGAAAACTAATGTCTGTGCTTCAGTCTCCTTCTGCTGCACGACCCATCGCAATCGTACATCGGTCGCGTTGCCGACTGGTATGACGTAGTCCGCGACTGCATCTTCAGCGGCAGGGCGTTCGAGTTTCAAATCATTGACCAGCAAGTGCCGTCCAGCAGGACAATTCACTGATAACTGCACCGCTGGCACGACTGGCAGCTGAAAAGCCGCCATGCGATCACTGCCAAGCGTTGCCAGTTGAGTAGACATAGTCACGACGGCCGTAAAATCACCAACCTTGTCATGTGCCAACATCAGTGCCGTTGGATCGGCGGGGTCGCGAGCGATGAGCGCGGGCTGGCCATTGATTTCGATCTTTTCAACCTGCAGGTTTCCAGCTCGAATCCGTAGCATCTGCCAGCCTGCGGCATACTGACGGATTTTGAGTTCCATCTGCACAGAGGCTTGCTGATCGTCGGGTCTGACCGTGATATTTGCCTGCTCGGTAATGATTGGAATCGGGATTTGTTCAACGTCAGCGTTGGCCCGAGCCTTATCGAGCAGAGCCTTGAAGTCATCGCGCTTCATCATGACGCCCCGACGATCGCGATCGAAGACGGCGTCCAATTGATCGGCCGGGATGAATTGTTCGTTGGATTCCTGGGCCGAAACGCATGGGAGGAATGTGAAGCATGTGAGGAATGCGATAAGCATTTGCAACGTGGCAAGCATTGGCAATGCGCAGGAAGCCATTCTCGTTCCGGGGCTCCAGCCCTGGAACGCACTGCTCCGGAGGCTCCAGCCTCCACCGAGAATTCCGGGAGGCAGGAGCCTCCAAGGCAGTTTGTTCCGAGGCAGGAGCCTCGGAACAAGAACAAGATGCGTTTGAGGCCCAGAGGGCTGACACATCCATTGCCGGTGGCGTAAGCCACCGGTCATAGCTGGAAAGACCTCCAAGACCCGGAGGGCCGACATATTTCTGAGGGAATCCTGGCGAGCTTGTGTCGGCCTTTCAGGACTTGCAGTGCCGGTTTGTAACCGGGGCCTTACGGCCCCGGCAGTGGATGTATCGGGCCTCCGGGCCTGAGCGGCAGACATTAAGGATCGTATGCTCACTTCGCACCTCCCATCAGGTCATTCATCATCTTGATGACCTCAGGTGCCGGAACAACAGTTCCCGGTGGCACTAAAACGCCGCTGATTTTCATCGGTGCGGTTGGTGCCATAGGAGTAACTGGGACCGCTGGTGATGGACGCTTCGGTGGTGGACTTTTTGGTGGTGGACTTTTTGGTGGTGGACTTTTTGGTGGTGGACTTTTTGGTGGTGGACTTTTTGGTGGTGGACTTTTTGGTGGTGGACTTTTTGGTGGTTGAGAAGGTTGCGATGACCGTCCTTCGTGGTTTCCTTTGTCGTTCTTTTGTCCAATTAACAAACCCGTCAACCAGATTCCCGCGACCACAAGAATTCCCGGCCAAGCCATCGCGACGTACTGTGAAGTTGCGTTATCACCGTTCAGCGAAAACATTGCCACGGCAAACATCGCCAGCAGCACCAGCGTGATACGATTCTCCCACGACGTGTGACGCAGAATCAAACCGATCAAGACCAACGTGCCGCTGATCATCCAGAACAGGAACGCACGGCTCCACCACGTGACAATCACTGCCTGTTGACGACCGACAGCCCGGTAAACGGACGCACTGCCTTGAGTCGGAAAGTCTCCTGAAGCCACATGCTGTGGATCGATCCAGTCGTGTACAGCAGACGCGGCAGCAGACGCCGATGGAGACTTCAATGGACTCATTACCGATGGCGGCATCGCGCCTTCCTGAGTCCACAAATCCGGATCACCGACGAACGCTATTTCTTCAGGTGCCCACAGCACGATTTTTATTTGCTGCACAACAGTTGAACCACCACTTTCGCCGACAACCGGCAGATGCAAAGTCTGCAAACCTCCACGCCCTGAATAAGGCCGCGTACCTTCTGCCACGATCGGGCAGCGGAACTGCAGCGTCAGCAGAAACTCCTGATCGGAGGTTGAATCACGGCTGATATTGACGTAATACGCTTCCCACTGATCCGCAGCAGCCACATCGGTTGCCTTTTCGATCGTCGTCCGCTGATCATTCAGCAGTGGAGCCTGCAAATCACAACCCAACGGCAGATCGATTCGCAAACGTTGGCGTTCACTGGTCGTGACGCGGAAACGACATCGCCATGATGCCAGCGACTGCCGTTCGGTCACAACTTCGATCGCCGCCCGAGACACAACCGTGGCTGCGACTTCGTGAATTTCGTGCTTACGAATTCGAATCGTCGCCGAAGCAGGTTGAGCGAAATAGCGATACGCCAGATATCCGTCCGGTTCCATCAGTTCCAGTTCGCGAACATCGATAGATTCCGTCGTGTCGCCCTGCGAATCGGCCGTAATCGACAGTGATTCATGTCGCAGCAATCGAATTTCGCCACGAGTCTGCGTTAAGACAACTCGGCGACGCTTCGCCTGATCGTCAGTAAACGGTACCAGCACGCGCGGCGGTTGGACGACGAATGTCTGTTCCGGTGCGGCAACAGATTGTGCGGCCGCAGTCTCTGCCGCCAACGCTGCTTCGGGAGTGCCGGCAGCAGCAGCGGGTTGTACCGGGGGGCTGACGCCGCCCCGCTCGCCGAGCTTCACATCCCAATCCACGGCCAACTTCACGCTACCTGTGGTTTCATCCTGCAGAACCAGTGTCCATGTCACCCAGCCGTCTTCCGCTTGAGCGGCTTTATCTCGCTGTTGAATCGTGTGCCCTGGCGACAACATGCGGAAGCGCACATCATTGGCCACTGCTTCCGGCACGGCAACTCGCAGAGTATCGATCCCTGCGTTTTGAATATCAAAAGTAATCACCGCGTTCTGTTTCACGATCTCCGGTTCAACATGAACCGTCGTGCCAACGGATGCCGCAATCTGAGCTGGCCGAGGCGACGTGCGAACAAACAGCGAGATGGGACGACGAGTAAAATTCCATGACGCGATATGTCGCAATTTTGGAAGCTGTTCGACCGCCGCATCTCGCGATGGAAACAGTCCGACGAGTTTTTCATCCACTGTGATCACATCCAGAAACTCCGGGGCGTAATTATTGACCACACCCGTTTCGCGTTCAACTCCTTCGGGCGTCAGTATAGGAAGTTCCATCTCGGCATGATCAGCGGATGCATCGAATGCCTGATGGGCCTGCACGGTCACTTCGATGGCTCCCATGCGTTTTTGAGTCAACGACAGCGTAATCCTGCCGTTGCCTTTATCAACATTAAATTCGCTCATGCCATCCGCTGACACACTATCGATCGTGAGCGATTCCGGAACCTTCAGCGATAACTGAAACACACCCGCGCGTTCAACTTCGTACCTCAAGACAGATTTCAATCGCAGCTCATCATCGCGGAAAACATACTGAGCGTTATGAGTCACCAGCAATCGCGGTTCGACAGGTTTGATCTGCACGACCAACACGCCGCTGGTACCACTGAATTCCCACGTATTTGCGTTAGCCGCCTGATCGCCTTTCGCTGCCGCCGCATCAACCTGCTTTACGCCCGTTTGAGTCTTAATCACCGTTGTCAGTGCAGCATCCGTGGTAATTGCCAGTCGTCCAGCTTCCCGAACAACGGCATCCGCATGAACTCCCTGAAGATGGCCGTCAGCCGATTTGCCAACCAGCTGCAGAGTGTCGCCTTCAATCGCTCGCTCCGTTTGAATTTCGATCTGAAACTTTTCCGTGGCCGGAACCAGCAATTCGGCTTTCACTATCTGATGCGTTTCACCTGCCGGCTCGGCCTTCCACGACCGAATACGCCCGGCTGCTGAAACGACATCAATGATTCGCGCGTCCTTTGGAACCAGAATTGTGACGTCACGAAGTTCACCACGCAGAATTTCGTAATTCAGCACAGTGCGAGATTGCAACAACCCCTGTTCGATACGGACGCTCGTTTGATTCGTCACGCTGCTGAGCAAATCCATGACCGGCTTGGAACCCGCTCGTGGATTCCAGTGAACTTCGAATTGATTCGTCGCGCCCAGGCTGGCCTTGGCCACTGTCTTACCATCCTCAGCGATGCCTTCTGTCGGCAACAGAACCTGCAAAGGTGTAATCCTGATTGTCTGATCGGGCTCCGGAATGGTCACGATCAATTCGCTGATGCCCGTTGGAGGACACTGAATGGCGAATGAACGATCTTCCGGCGACGTCGATACCGTCGCCAGTAGTTCCAGCTTCACAGTCTTTTGCCCCGCGCCTTTGACGAGAAGTTCGTACGTACCCTGGCCTGTTCCTTTCAGCAGTACCGTTCCGTCATTCGGTTCGACCTTGCCAATCGCCGCCACGCCGAAGGCGATCGGCAGACTCGCCCAGCCATCGGCTTTGATCACATTCAACTTCAGTTCAACCGAGACTCGCGCCAGATCTTTTTCAACGATCGCGTTCCACAACGAAGATGTGATCACGGCATCCTGATTCGCAGTCGTCAACGGCACCGCGTTGATCGCACGTTTCATCAGGTCGAGATATTCGGCATACGGCAGAACGACCGACGCGTCCTGATTGTCGAAGACCTTTTGCAGTTCTTTGAACGGCACATAGATCAGCCGATCCCACTTTTCTGACAGCGACGAGTTCGCTTCATCTTTAGCCGGCGCCTTGGTGTCCGCCGGCACTGGTTCCTGAGCGATTGACTGCGGCGACTTCATTGCAAGCAGTGAAAACAGTACGACAAGAACACTCATTCCGTAAGAAAACCGTTTCATGCCTGTTACCTTGTGGGAATTCGTAGACATCGGAGCCGCGTGATTTCAATTTCAGATGGGTTTCCAGACGCCACTGGAACCCCATCACAATTGGCGGGACAAAACACCAAATACCGGCTCGAATCAATTTGTGACTTGTAGATAGGGGACATACTTACCCCTTTTCCGACGTTTGCCGAGTGGTAGTTTACGCGAATTGCGCCGAATTTACATTTTATCAGGCGTAAATCACGGCAAAAAGCGGCTTCCACATAGCAAACGTAGTTCGAAAAATGCTGCGGGAGCGAAATCTTGGCCGGAGTTGCCGGGAACCGTGGATGGACGCTCAAGACAGACCGGTTACCCGATCGCCCCTGGTACATCCCCTGTCATCTCAGATCAGCACTAGAGTTTGAGGAAGGATTTCAGCAGAGCTTGTATGCGTCATCGCTGATTCAAGATCGTGACAGTCTTCTTCAGAAAGCGCCATTGAGTACTTTAAGAAGTCAGACTCGGTGCGAAGAAAGGCATCGACAACTTCGGGATCGAAGTGGCTCCCTTTACCTTCGACAATGATCCTGCGTGCTGTCGCATGAGACATGCCATCTTTGTATGGACGCTTCGAGCGGAGTGCATCGTAGACATCCGCAAGGGCTACAATACGTGCCGACAAAGGAATGTTTTCGCCAGCAAGTCCGTTTGGGTATCCAGTACCATCCCATTTTTCGTGATGGTAAGCACAGATCTCGGTGGCCAAACGCAGGAAGTTGTCTTCCCCCAGTTCTTTCTCAATCGCTTCAAGGCAGTCCTGGCCGATCCGAGTGTGACGTTCGATAACGGTACGCTCATAGGCATCCAGCCGACCCGGCTTCAAAAGAACCGCATCATGCACGCCGACTTTGCCAATATCATGCAGCGAGGACGCCAGGCCGATATCTTCGACGATGGCTGAGTCTAACAGCGAAGAGTGCCTCGAAAGTTCGCGAGCAAGGATGGTTGTATAAGTACGAATACGAGTCAGATGCTCGCCGGTATCGTTGTCGCGAGATTCCGACAATTTTGCAAGACCGAAAATAACCGCGTTTCTTGTGCGAGTCAGCGCCTTGGTGCGTTTCGTCACGGTGTCTTCAAGACCGCGATTGATCTCTTCAATCTTATTTTCATAACGCTCCATA
>JBDNFT010000104.1:0-3916 GCA_041689695.1 Planctomycetaceae bacterium
GCCGAATCGACTTCGGCTTCAAATTTCATCGATGAAACGACGCAATTTGTGACAATGGCGTCTGTGTGTGCCGATCCAAAATGGCGAATATGTTCGATTGCCTGTTCGATGGAGTCCACGATTCGCACAGACAAGATCAAGTCAAGATATTCGGTGGCATAATCTTCGTCTGTGGCTGCTTTTGCGTTCGAAATCATTTTGAGACTGGCCGGACAGCAGCGTAGTTCTACTCCTTTGCTCTGAAGTTCCTTTGCCAGTCGAGGCCACAGCCGTGACGCGGCATCCTTGTGAATCAGCAATGTTTCTGCGGCGTTGCAAACACCCGGGCGATGACACTTGCTGTTGAGAGTAATATCAACGGCCATCTGTTCATCAGCGTTCGCATCCACGTAGACATGGCAAACGCCGTCAAAGTGTTTGATGACGGGCATCGTGGCTTCGCGTGCGACTCGTTCAATCAGCGACTTGCCGCCGCGTGGAATAGTCACGTCGATCAGATTGCCCATCGACAACAGGTGTCCAACGATTTCACGATCCGTGGATTCGACAAGTTGCACGGCGTGCGGAGGCAGGCCTTCGGTAATGAGAGTTCTGGTAATGACAGCCTGGAGTGCTCGATTGCTGTGAATCGCTTCGCTGCCACCACGGAGAATGACGGAATTTCCGCTTTTGACGCACAAGGCTGCGGCATCGATCGTGACATTCGGCCGAGATTCGTAGATGAAGAACACGACACCAAGTGGGACGCGCACGCGACTGACGAACAAGCCGTTTGGACGTCGTTGGCCTTCGATCACTTCGCCCACAGGATCTGGTAGTGCGATGATATGTTCGACGGCTTTGGCAAGGGATTCGATGCGGTCGGGGGTAAGTTTCAGTCGGTCGAGCATTGCGGCGCTCAGACCGGATTGTGTGCCCGCTTCAAGATCTTTGGCATTCTCAGCAACGATCGCTGACGAGTCCTCACGCAGTGCGTTGGCAACGCGATGCAGCCATGCATTTTTGCGACCCGCAGCGATGGGTGCGAGTGCTGAAGCGGCGTTGCGAGCGTTTTGAGCGATGGTTTGAGAGTATTGTCGTGGGTTGGTCATCATAGTAACTGGACAGAGAATTTCAGGAGGACAGGGTGTTAATTCATTCGCAGACTTGAGCCGCGAGTTGCTAGATGCGGATGTTGAATTAATAGTTTAACCCGACTCGAAGAGGAGGCAATGAGTGCTCCGCCTCCTCTTCGAGTCGGGTTAAACGGAAGCAATCTTGGCAGAGACTATATCATCACGCAGCTATCGCTTTGCGGCTCACTAAATCGATCACGAAGTGCATGCGGTTCAGATTCCGCCAAGGATTTCTGCACGGCCAACGCGGCCGATCGCAAGCAAATAAGCGGCAGTCCGCAGTGGAACTTTTTTCTCTTCGGCGGTTGCCCAAACTCGATCAAGGCTGCGGGTTAAGGTGTTTTCCAGTTCGTCGCGCACTCTGCGAAGATCCCAGCGAAAATATTGTCGATTCTGAACCCATTCGAAGTAACTGACGGTGACACCGCCAGCATTCGCAAGGATATCCGGAAGCACGGGGATTTCTCGTTTGCGGAAGATCGCGTCGGCTTCCGGAGTTACCGGACCGTTTGCCGCTTCAATGATCATTTTCGCTCGAACATCTTTGGCGTTTTCTTCCGTTAGAACTCCGCCAAGTGCTGCAGGAATGAGAACATCAACATCCAGTGTCAGTAACTCATGATTTGAGATGCTTTCGCCGCCCGGGAATTCGGCAAGACTACCCTTGATCCTGACCCATTCCAGCGCTGCCGTAATATCGAGCCCCTGGCGGTTGAGGACAGCGCCGCTGACATCAGAAATTGCGACGATACGAGCGCCTGCTTTTTCGAGGTAGGCGGCTGTGAACGATCCGACATTGCCAAATTCCTGGATTGCAATTGTGGCCGCTTCGAGAGGTCGTTTCATCTTTCTTAGTGTGGCAAGCGTCAGTGTGCCGACCCCGCGACCAGTGGCTTCCTCGCGACCTTCGGCTCCATAAAGTTCAACTGGCTTTCCGGTCACGCAGGCCGGGCTGAAGCCATGAAATTTTTCGTACTGATTCATGATCCATGCCATCGTCTGCGCGTTGGTCCCCATGTCCGGCGCCGGAATATCTTTGTCAGGGCCGAAGAGATCTTGTAGTTCATCGACAAAGCGGCGAGTCAGTCGTTCCAGTTCATCGACGGACAAATCTTTTGTGTTGACAGCGATGCCGCCTTTGGCACCACCGTAGGGAAGATCCACAACGGCAGTTTTCCACGTCATGAGTGAAGCCAGTGCCAGAACTTCGTCGGCATTGACTTCGTGGTGATATCGCAGGCCACCTTTCATCGGGCCTCGCGCGCTGTTGTGTTGGATGCGATATCCGATGAACGTCACGATCTCACCATTATCACGTTTGATGGGAACTTGAACTTTGATTTCTCTTTCCGGAGTCATCAAAAGTGTTCGCATGCTGGAGGACAGATCCAGTACGGATGCCGCTTCTTCAAAGTATTGTTCTGCGGCTTCAAAAGCACTCTTCATGTTCGATGGACCTTCTGTACTGACCGGCTTGAAAAATTCTTTCGGTGCGAGATATACGCTTTAAGTGAGTTCATTCCAATTGAAGAACGTATTTTTCGGGTCGAGTGTAGGCTTTGTGACTGCCTGCAGTTCACCACTCAGACGGTGGATTTGTTATGAGATAACGAGCGATTTCGCGGGCGTAAAGCGCCATTCCCACGCGTGAAAGGACCGGAGTCTCCGTGGAAAAGAGCTTTGCCGGATCTTTGCCGCTGGAAAACGTGGGAGACGTGTCGCAAAACCGCACTTGAACATGGCTGCAGTAAGCCTGCAGAATCTCGAAAGGAAATCGGCTGCGAAATGGGGTCGTACCGCGAATGCCGTATCGGCGACTCAATTCCAGCGCGGCGGCGGCCGGAACGACCTGCCACATGACGGGTGCTGTTGTGACCAGTAATTGTCCTCCAGATGCTTCAACGGCTTCTTTCAATCGTGTAATTGGCTCCAACGCATGGCGAACCTGCAAACGAACATCGGGCGGATCATCTGTGATCCACGCAAACTCATTTGCATTGGATGCGGCATTCGCCATGGACAACATCTCGGGGCCTTGCTGTCGGGCTTCTGCAAACAGCCAGCTCGCCATTGCAGATTCCCTAATGAAGTGCGCGAGGGCATTTTCTGGCTTAGGCTTCAGACGCATTGTGGGATGCGAACAAACGGCGTGATTGTTCTCGCTCAACAGCAGACTGCGATAGCAGAGATCATCCGCAATGTCGCTCATATCGACATGAAGAATTACGATATCTGGTTTGAGCTTTGCCAGGTCCTGTTCAAACTTCAGCCACGCCAGCAAAGGGCAATAGCCAGGTATGCCGCCGTTGACGACTTCCAGTGGTCTGGTTGTCTGCTTCGTCAGAAATTGCTGCAGTCGAGCCGAAACTGTTTCAGATTCATCAACTTCGGTGCCACAGATACTGTTGTCACCAAGGATTAGAATTCTAAGTGTCCCTGCTGTCGCTGGGATTTCAGGTTCACGACCGCGACAGCCAAATGAATTTATTCGGAATGTATGACTGCCGCTGCGGGCACTCGCGCGATGATCCGTCGTCAGCATACGCCGCAGTTCATGATGGCAGGTGGCAGAAGGAATGAGCAACGCCTGATCGGCGACGGTCGCCTGAGCGGTGACACCTTGAACCGCTGGCAGAGTTTTTGCGCGCAGCCAGAATTCCGCGCCGACCAATGCGACAACTGACAGCACAAGTGCTGTCACTGCATTTCGCAGGGTTGTCATCGGACGAAACGCCATTGGGATCCGCGCAAAGTGATCTAAAGCCAGTCAGTCCCCAAGACAAAGTACGTCAGCCTTTCCA
>JBDNFT010000105.1:0-3124 GCA_041689695.1 Planctomycetaceae bacterium
CAGCCATTGAGTTCCCCGTTTTATGCTTGCAATGTTCTACTGGAACAGGGGCACCACTTCCGTGTGCCGATCCTGTTGTGTCAGGGAGAAGGCCACATCGAGCGTACCGTTATTGGCAAGGTGCGAACGAACACAGCGGAGTCAAAGAACCTGTGCATGCGTGGACATTCCAAACGCGCCTGTGTTCTCTGGAAAACGGGGCGGGAGGTCCGGTTGGTCTCCACTGGCAACGAGAAACGATGAATCTCGCCAGCGGAACGGTCAGCGAACGTTTCAGACGGAAAGGCTGACATGAACACCAACCGCCCGAGTTGAGCTTGCCTCACGATGAAGCGAGGCGGGCAGATGAGTCCACAGTACCTGTGAAGCGGGCGAACAACAACGGTACTGCACCGTCGGCGGAGCCTGTGGAGGAAAGTGGCCCGAAAAGATTGAACACAGTGCCAAGAGGAACGACGTGCAGACCGACTTGCCCCGGACACAGAGCCGGATCAGCCGCAAGTCAACCGAGCTGCACGGCGTGCCCCGCCTGCTGGCTCGGAGAATAACTGGCTGCCCGAAAGGACAGCAAGTTACGGTTCACTGATTTGCTGTTAAGCAGACGACTTTGTGATTGGCTTCATAAAACTACAACGAGGCGACCGCGTGTTTGGAAGCACTTCACACACGGTTTGCCAGGTTTGGCCTGAAGCTGCACAAGAACAAGACTCGATTGCCAAACGTGTGCGTGCGACGCTACAGAAGATCAAAGAGCAACTGTGGAAACGTATGCATCACCCGCTCGGCGAAACGGGCCGCTGGCTTCGGAGTGTTGTGCAGGGCTGGCTGAACTATCATGCCGTTCCGAGCAACAGTCACTGCTTGAGTCGGTTCGTCGATGAGGTCACTCGGCTTTGGCTGGCGGTGATCCGTCGGCGGAGTCAGCGTGGTCGCAGCAAGTGGACATGGGAAAGAATGCATCGGCTTGTCCGTCTGCATCTGCCTCGTCCCCGCATCACTCATCCTTACCCGGACAAGCGATTTCACGCCCGACTCCAGGCAGGAGCCGTATGACCTAGTTCGTCAAGTACGGATCTGTGCGAGGGGCGGCTGGCAACAGCCGTCCCTACTTTTCCCCGCAGTCCTCGTGAGGTGGGCGTTGCGGTGCCTTCGACCGTTTCCAGAATCTTTCCTGCCAGCGTAATCCGATCATGGGCGGGCCAGTCGGAAACGCTCGCTACCACATTTTGCCGTTAAACGATTTTGCCCTGCAATCCACAATCGCAGAACGTGTCAATAGGTGGATGGCCTTGGGCTTTGGCTGCACTCACACAGCACCCGCTCACATTGATACGAAGTTCCGTTCTGGCAGAATCATGAAGGGCAGAATAATCAAAAACACAAATCGCATTTTCGACAGGACGATGAATCGCAATTTGAATTTCTAATCGTCCTGACGTTAATCGTCCTGTCAAAACTCTAAACAGGAAACCTGCGGCGTTGCCCTTGGCTGACTTGCCAAGGCCCGTTGGGCCGAATCGCTGTGCTTGAACGCGACACGCACAAATCAAAGCGTTTTGACCAATTGTATTTTCGCACTTACGCAGCGGCCGGGATGGCAATCGCACGTGTTGATTCCGGCAACTGAACCAGGTTGTGTACGGAACCAAATACAGGCACGCTGGATGGCAATTTGTCGCACGGCAACAGCGTCGATTGGATGCTGCTGGTGGGGCCGAGCATCGTAGAAATCACATGGCCATTGACGGTGCTCATGGGCTTGATCTGAAAGTTGAATCGCTTCAGAATAATCGTCAGCGCAGTGCGAATTTCAGCCATGGCCAGAGGGGCTCCAATGCACATTCTGGGGCCCGCACCAAACGGCAGATATTCGTAAGCGGAAGGCGTAATTTTCGCCCAACGCTCAGGCATAAATCGATCCGGTTCGGCGTACAAATCCGGTCGGTGATGCGTAATGTATTGGCTGAAAATCACTGGTGTACCGGGATTAATACGGATTGGTCCCAGTGTTGTGGGCTCAACCGCGACACGTTGAGAATACGAAGATGCAGGCAGAACTCGCATGCTTTCCTTGATCACTGCGTCAAGATACGGCAGGCGTTCCAGTTCTTCGAATGTCGGCAAATCCGTTGCCACATTGGCGTTCAGTTCTGCGTGCAATTTTTGCAGTACTTCCGGATGCTGCGACAACAGAAATAATGTCCAACTGAAGGTATGAGCTGTCGTCAGATGAGCGGCCGCGAACAACAGTGTTGCATGGCCAGTGAGCTGATTGTCGGTCAGTTGCGGCTGATGCTTCTGCGCCTCGAACAGCAAACTCAGGATGTTCGTGCGGTCGTGTTGCTTGCTGCGATGAGTTTCAAACATCTCACACACAGACACTTCTAATTCTTCGGCCTGTAGCAACAGATCATCGTAACCTTGTGCAAATGTCGAGGAAGATACAAGTGCTCCCATTCCGATTTCATGATTGCGATGCACCCAGCGATCAATCAATGCACCCAGCCGATACGCAAATGCAGCATCATCGACGCCGAACAATAACGCGGCAGTCATCTTCAACATGAACTGCACCATTTCGGAATTCAGATCGCATGCGTCGCCGGCATTCCACTTGTCAGTCATTTCGCAGGCGATCTGACTAATCGTCTGGTGATAGCCTGGAAGAATTTTCTTCGTGAAGACGTCCATCATCATACGCCGCGAATCGCGATGTTCAGTTCCGTTCTGGCTGAGCAGACCGGATGTGACGCGGCGTTGAGACGAATTGCGATTGCCGCGAACGGCGAAGAAGCGTGATTCAAAGACCTGTGAACTCGAGAGCACTTCGCGATTGAGTTCCGGAGAAAACACAAAGACCAGACGCTGATCGTTTTCTTCCAGAACGGCCAAATTACCATGCTTGCGATTGAGCTGTCTCATACAGGCGATCGGGTCGTCGGCGAACTGCATCAACGGGGCGTGGGTGACGGGACTGCCAGAATCATGCATTGATAGCTTGGGAGGGTTCGACATCGCAGGTCTTCCATGACAGATATTGCAGCCAGTAGACATTCCGAATCTACTGTGTCAGGCGACCATTTTTTTTGCCACCCACCACACAGGTTCTATCAGATTCACTGGG
>JBDNFT010000106.1:0-3434 GCA_041689695.1 Planctomycetaceae bacterium
ACAGAGAGAACTGCTTAAACGTGGTCGAGCATTGCCTGTCAATGATGGAATCTGGTGCAATCGATGTCGGGGACTGTTCTTCTCGACCAACACGTCAAGTGGCATGGATTTCGACAAGCGGCTTTGATCTCATCGGGCCGACACTCAATACAGCGGTCCGGGTATCAACGCCGAGAGCGTCCAGCAATCGACCGGCTCGGTCCAGTGTGATACCGTGATATTCGTTTCGTTCATCGCGAGACACCTGAGATTCATGCACGCCCAGTCGTTCGGCGAGTTCCCGCTGAGTGATTCCCTGTGAAATTCGCAGAGCGACAAACAATCGTCCTATGCCCTCAAAGTTTCGAATCTCATCGAACTCGCCACGTTTCAAGCGTTCATAACTTTGAACTTCTTCCTGCAGTTGCAGACGAAGTGATTGCACTGGGTCGAGTACCCGCTTGATTTCTCCCTTCGAGAGGTTCAGCTCCTTCAGATGCTTTCCCTGCTCCCGCAGACGTTGCAATTCATTCTGCAATCTTCGAACAGCGTCTTGGTATTCGGTTTCATTTCGAATCATCGTTCACCTCCGATCTTCACAATGCCCTTGCTGAGGCTTTGACCACGCGTGAACTGCAAAGGCACCTATCCCTTGAGAATACAACCACAAGACATTTATGTCAAGCTGTTCTTTTTTGTCAAACACGGAGGCTCGAAACTACGGTGCCACGAAACTACGGCGCCAGGCGCCGATCTTGCAACCCGCCGGGCTTTGAAAGTTCCGTTCAGCGACAGTAACGCCAGCAGGCCAAAGAAGCTCAAAATCAGGCACAGCAGCGCGCAAACACCAAACGCGAGCGTCAGGCTACAGAAAAGCAAAATTCACGACAGCGGGCGTTCATGGCCTTCTGGGAGGCAATGTCACCCTCTGAGCAAGACACCTTCGAAACGGAATCACTCGAAGCAGCCGATGTCATGAAGAAATGCCTCTATCTGCAGGCCATCGGCAAAGGCGGCAAGACATTTGAAGTTTATCGGCAAATGATCCCGATGGATCAATTTGAACGAACGCATGGACAGGCGGCGGTTCCTGTAACAGGCATCTGACAGTAGTCGAAAGTCGATAGCTATCCTGCTGCTGAATAATCTTGTTTATTTGAAATGCCTGCTGAAGTTACTTCAAAAACCTGAAATTGCCGCTGGTCATGTCAAGTTGGCATGCTTTGCAATTTTCGACTTGTTCTGTGACGATGAATTGTCTGATAATGCGGCATTCGAATGACTTCCAGAAGGAGTAAAGAAATGTCGTCGGGCAATGTCGAAGATCGGATTCAACGACTCGAACAAAAAGTTCGTCAGTTGGAAGAAGTTGCCCGCTCAGACGGGAATGCCGTTCCATGGTGGGAACGCATAGCTGGAGCGTTCAAAGGCGATGAAGTCTACGCCGCTGCCATGAAGTTAGGTGCGGAAATGCGAAAGGCAGATCAGTTGCAGGAATCTGCCGAATGATCGTCCTTGATACGGACCATTTGAGTTATCTGGAATGGGGCAGCGAAGAGTCTGCGATATTACGTAATCGACTTGCAGAGGCCCTTGATCAGACGATCGTTGTTTCAATTGTCAGCTACGAAGAGCAGATGCGAGGCTGGATGGCGTTCCTTGCAAAGACTCCGGATGTCACGAAGCAAGTTGATGGCTATTCACGACTCAAGAAGCATCTTCAACTGTATTGTTCGGTTCCTCTGATGGATTTCTCGGAGACGGCTGCGGAGAAATTCGGTGATCTGCGACGACTGAAGATCCGTATCGGCACCATGGACCTGAAGATCGCAGCGTCGTGCCTTTGCGAAGATGCTCTGCTGCTGACTCGCAACACTGTCGATTATTCGAAAGTACCGGGTCTCAGATTTGAAGACTGGACTCGGTAGCTCGATTTCGGATGTTTCAATCTCGAAGCGAGGCAGCAATCATGGCGCTGAGTCATCTTGCAGAAGTGAGACGCGTGCTTTTGCCTGCAGCAGGTCCAGAAATTCACCAAGTCGAAAGTAGTTCTGCAATGTCGTCTGTTCAGTCTCCGAGATCAAACCGGCATTGTTCTTTCGCAGCAACTCACGAATATGCTCTCGGGCAGATTCATTGAAGCACAGCGACAGAAACTCTTCAGCAACCTGGCGGCTGAATCTGCTATGACCGGGCTCAACAATTTCGTTGAGAATGTCTGCTTCAGTAATTGGCAAGGATGTGATCATGCAGGAATCCTAACATGCTCCGAGGAGGTCGTCGATGAATTTTTGTGCAACGTGATCCATGCCAGCGTCCCTTGATTCTTTTGGCAACCACAACACAGTCAACTCCTGTCCTGAAGACTCAATCAAATCCTCGTCCGCATGCTGAATCGCACCGGTCGCGTTCAGTAGCGAAGCAACCCAATCGCAGTGAGCACCACGGAGAACACGAAGTTCACAGAGAGAACTGCTTAAATGCGTTGGCAGCGGTTAGGTTTACTCGGACAGTCCGCAGGTTGCCATTCGCACCTGGAGCCGCGCCGGGCTGTTCAAGTCCAATACGCGAACGGTTGTTCGGCCAATGTCTGTGAGCCCCATGATTCGCAAGTTCTGCCAAACGAAATGGTCAGGCTCCGGCAGTATTCAAACGGAATTGGGCTTCGGCCTGCAGGACCGCCAAAAGGTTATTGGCTTCAATATAGGCTTCGTATTCTTCCTGTTCTTCGGTCGTCAGATCCCCTGCGTTGCACTTCGACGCCATTTGATCAATTCTGTCGGCGAGCGAAGCATCGGCTTCCAACTGCGTCAGATAACGCATCTGCTCTTTGGACAGAATTGCGAAAATCGGAGCGGTGCCCCGATGAAACGCCTGCCGAGAATGGGTTGTCGTGTTCATGCGGAAACGATAACAGACCGGCGTAGTGGCCGTCAAAACGTTTTTGTGACCACTTAACGGCATCGCTGAGACGTTGCAGCCGATCTCCAAACCCAACATACGCCTGATGCCTTCCCAGCACCGTCTGATCGGCAAACACCTGATGCAGAGAACTGCCGTGGAGGTACTAATGCTGAATTGCACCGGTCGCGTTCAGTAGCCAAGCAATCCAATTGCATTGGCACCACGGAGAACACGAAGTTCACGGAGAGAACTGCTTAAACGTGGTCGAGCATTGCCTGGGCGATGTCAGCGGAACCACGAAAAACAACGCGCACCGTTTACGTTTTCATGTCACCAATACATCAACGTGGGTGGCACTAATAAATCGCTCTAAACAATGAGCTGCGACCCAATACTGTTCGGCACGGATGTTGCATTCATAAGGATTGTCAGCGATGCGGAGCTAGTTTGCGAGTCACGCGACGGAGAAACATGGCGGAGGCGAGGTGAAGATTTCGCTGGGACGAGGCGTCGTTTTTCAGAGCGCGCAGCAGCGAACGGCCCGACACGAT
>JBDNFT010000107.1:0-5201 GCA_041689695.1 Planctomycetaceae bacterium
ATAGCCAGGAAAATTATCCGGCGTTACCCACGACGAATGAATATCCAACGCCGCTTCGCGCCCGGAGTAATATTCGTAGATCAAACGCAGTTGCACGCTGTCCCACGTTGTGCCATCCGCTGGCCCTACAATCCCGCGTTGACCAGTACAGGTGATGGTCTTCAAACGGCCACCGAATGTGAAATCAATCAGCTTGATATAGTGAACCGCGACATAGGTTCCCGGATTGCGTCCCGTGATCCATTCGGAAAACTGCGAGCCGGAAATCTGACTCGGCTCCAGCAACGAGCAGTAACCATTGTTGACATGCTTCAGCACGTCGTCATGCACCAGCGTTCGCAGCTTCTTATGATCTGGGTCGAGCAATTTATGGTAAACCACGCGAGCCAGCACGCCGCGTGCTTTCGCGATCGCGACGAGTTCATCCAATTCTTCCAGCGACAACACCGACGGTTTTTCAACCAGCAGATGCACGCCCGCTTCCAGAATTGCTTTGCTGGCTTCGAAGTGTCGATTGTCCGGAGTCGCCACGCAGGCAAACGTCAGGTTCTGTTTCAGCAATTCCTGAACGGCGTTGTCACCGCGAAAATTTTGAAACTCAATCCCCAGCGACTTCGCCTGCTGTTGATAACGATCGGCTCGCGTTCCGGTCTTCGAAGCGACCGCCACCAGCGGCACATCGACATCGCCAAACACGCGATCGTAAAGCCCCTTTGATTTTACGTTTTCAAAGAACGGCCGATAGGTATCATCAAAAATCATCCCCGTCCCAACCATGCCGGCACGAATTTGTGGACGATTTGTATTTGAGGTCATGTTGATTGGCCTTCATTTTGGAGTTCTGGGCGACTCATTATAAAATAGCAGAATTCAATTTTCGGAGGGAGGGCAAGTAGTGTATTGAATGTCATGCGCCAACGACAGACAGACCGTTCGCAAGTTCCTTCTCCCCCCCCGAGATCGGGGGAGCCGTGTTGTCTGCATTGGAACGGACGTGGCCAACGCCGGGCCGGAGGCCGGATGAGGGGGATGACCGGTTTATTGTCAAACGAAGCTGAAGAATAAAGGTGAAATCCCCCTCACCCTACCGAGGAAAAGTCGTGAAATTGGAAAATTGAATGCGGAGGGAGAGGGGACAGTCGCAAGACTATCGACAGCCTCATTTCTGACCGCGTGAAGTATCTTCCAACTACTCTGCGCCAGCTTCCGCCGTTCTTGCAGCCTCGGCACCGCGAATCATTTGGAACTGTGAGCTAAGAACGATTGTTTCCAGAGCGACAGAGAAACGATAATCGTTCGACTTAAGCTGATTCATCATTTCTGCAATCAGCGGCTCGTCGGACAACTGGACAGATCGGCCCAGTGCATAACCAAGCAGCCGTCGGCAGAATGTGCGCAGGAACGCATCGCGGCGAGTACTGAGCAGATAATTTCGCAGCCCTTCCAGTCCGTTGACCGGCGTGCCGTCGGGCAGCACAATTTCGGTATCAATGGCGTGGCCGGATTTGTCTTCAGCTCGAAAACGCCCGATCGTGTCGAAGTGCTCAAGAGCAAAGCCAAATGCATCGATTCGCTGATGGCATTTCATACAGGCCGGATCGCTGCTGTGCAATTCCGTCAGTTTGCGTTCGGTCAAGTCTGCTGGCACTTCTTCGGGCAATACCGGAACGCCCTTTGGAGGACGTGGCAGTTTCTCGCCCAGCAAAAATTCAGACACCCAATTGCCGCGCAGAATGGGACTCGTGCGTGATGCGCCGGATTGTTTTGACAACGTTGCGGCCATTGTCAGAATGCCGCCGCGTGATACGCGTTTTGTCCCGTTTACGCGTTGCCAGTCGTCGCCTTCCAGACCCTCAATGCCGTAGAACTTTGCCAGTTGAGAGTTCACAAATGTATGATCGGCGTCCAACAGATCCAGGACCGAGCCATCGTTGCGGAACATATCTTCGAAGAAACGAATGGCTTCTTCGTACATCGCACCGCGAAGCTCTTTGAACTCCGGATAATGCTGTTCGCTCTTTTCATCAAGCTGATCAAAATCCCGAATGTGCAGCCACTGACATCCGAATTCAATCGCCATACGACGCGTCTTTGCATCTGCCATCATGCGTCGCATTTGCGAACGCAGAACTTCTGGCTGATGGAGCGTTCCGGCCGCTGCAGTATCACGCAATTCTGCATCGGGAAGAGACGACCACAGAAAGTAGCTTAAGCGATTCGCCAATTCATAGTCACTGACTGGCGTCGCTGCAGTTCCCGGCTGAGCGTGCTCGCCGCGATACAAAAACGCTGACGTCACAAACACGCGAGCCAGCAACATGCGAATCGCCGCATCGTGCGAAAGTTCCTGCTCACGAAGTTTGTGATACAGCAGCGTCAGTTGATCACGTTCCGACTCTGAAACCGGACGCCGCCAGGCTCGATCTGCAAAATCCAGCACCGCTTGCACATGCACGGGCTCTGTGTCACGCATCAGCTTTCGGAACTCATCCGCCCGTTGCATGATGCCGTCCTTCATTGGCGTGAAGGCACTGGGGTCAGCGTCCTGAGTCGCAAACTGCCACAATTGTTCGTACGCATCAACAAGGGCCAGTGGATCCTGGCTGACGAAGTGCATGTCGTCCCAGAGTCGATCAAGTTCCGCAGCTTCAGCGTCATTCAGCATCAGGCGCTTGAGGTGATCGTCCTCTCGATAATACAACGTCAGCGTCACGACTTCATCGACCGGGACAATCTTTGTATAGCAGAGTGCAGCGGGAAAGATATTTCGGAAGTCATTGAATTGGTTCAGCAGACGTTCGCGCGATTCGCTGCTTTCGCCGACAATAATCGGAGCATCGTAGCTGACTGGCTTATCGCCATCCGACCATGTGGACTTGCCGCCTGTGATCGTTGCCGAACCTGCCGCCAGGCTGGAAAGTCGCTCTGGCTTGGTCGTCAGCACCTGCAATTGCACAGTGCCTTCAGCCCCCATCGCAGCATCCAGTGCGCCGGTGGCAACGAATTCGCAGCCTTCGACAATGTTGGCGGGGACGACGACTTCAAGAACTGACGGTGCCTGGACACACAGATTTGCGGCGTCGATCAATTCGCCATTGGGACGCTTGCCGAACAACGCCGGATCAAGACCAACGTTCGACAGCGATCCATCGGCTGGATCAGATTTTTGAGCGAGCAGTTTCTTGCGTACGACTGCGAACAGAGGCCCGTTGAGCGATGTTAACTGGCGATGCAGCACGGCATCGGGTGCATCAGCGGCAAGGTCGCCAATGCCATTTGTCAGTTGAGTCTGCAGCTTTTCAGCCAACTGTTTTTTGGCCTCAGCATCCGCAGCAACTTGCCATTGAGCGATGAGCGAACCGACTGGAATAATCGATTCCGCTCCGCCACCGGAATCCGGCTCACTGTAGAAGTGCCAAACGCCGTCATTGCCATGTCGATCCGCGTGCGGGTTGCCGGCCAAAATATCGGGCGAAATGTCTTTGGCCAGATCCCATGCGGCAGCCGCATCATCCTTTGCCGTGACACTCAAATCAATCGCCGTCATGTCGCAGGAATGTTCCCCATCGCGCGGGCTGATGATCAGCGAAAGTAGATCTCCGGGTTGCACGACCAGGTTTTCATACGGACCGAACTTGTGTTCCTCCGCGCCGCCCGCTGTGCCCGCCGCCAGATGCTGCCGAGTGTTACCTCGGCGCAATTCCAGCAGCCACGTTACGCCATTGCCGCAACCGATATGAGCCCGCTGGACTCGACCAGTAACGTTGACTGCACCGCCGATCGGACTTCGCCATCCGACGATCACACGCAGCTTTGGCGTGGGATGGACACCAACACTATGCGGCTGCATGTCACCGGGAATTCGCACCAGATCATCTGATGAATTCGCAATGACGCTCAACGCATCCGGGCCAATCCAGCCTTTGACGAAATCATAGTTCTCCGCACGCTCCAGTTTTTGCGTGATGTACGAATCAATGCGTGCTTCGCCCGCGCCGATACCGAGATATGCGAACCACGCCGCCAGCACAGTCGGATCAATCTTGCGCTTTGCCGCCAGTTCATCAATCTTTGCCTGATCCGCCGAAGCACCGGCTTCCGCGGCAGCTTCCAAACTAGCTGCCGCACTGCTGATCACAAGTTCGCGATGAGCATTCAATGTTGCGACCGCATGACGGACATCTCGCAGCAGCAGATCCGGTTGACCGGCGGCCACAAAGCGAGGATTTTCCCAGACTGCAACGTCATGCTCGTTTCCATCCGCAGCGTCGGACGTCGCAAGATACAGCGTAATGTTCTTGCCATCCTGCGGAGCCGGAAGTTTAGTGCGAATTTCCTGTCGAGCCGCCAGTGGCTGCGCGGGGACCTGCCACGCTTTCGGGCCGTCGCGTTTCCCGATATGCCCGATCGTAGTGAATCGCCACAACGTCTGCTGCCACTGTGCGATCGTCGCAACGAGCGCCGGCGTGTCGTCTGGCTTCGCTTCACGCCACTGTGCGCGGACCATATCCAGCACCAGTGATGGTTGCTTATCGTTCAGTGCAGTCCAGAGCGTGGTCAGATACTTTTCGTTCAGCGAATGTTCTTGCGCGACTTCGGCCAGCGATTTTGAACCAGCAAGCAACGTATCACGTTCGCTTAGCGTTGCCCGCAGATACAATTCCAGCGGAAGTCGTCCACCGCCGTTTGTTTCAAACTGAATGCCTTGCAGATTGACTGCCGTCGCGCCGCCATTGTCGGTGAATCGAGCGTAGAAGCTGCGTATTTCGTCGAGCCGTTGATTCGTCCAGTCACGTGACGTTGACTTGGAAGAAAACTCAATCCCATGCGGAAGCAGCATCGCATGGCTGGCGACATCTTTGCCCGCATCCAGATACTTCTGAACCAACGCCGGTGACATCACAAGCGCGTTGCCGACGTTTGTGAATCCTTCTCCAGCGGCGCTATCGACAGGAAATTCGCGAGCTGGTGCCAGTGGGACGCCAGTGAGGTCCTGAATTGTGTATGTGAATTCGGCATTGTTCAGACGTCGCAGCACAACCGGGCCTGGATCCCCGGCGTTCGCTTTGGCATCCGCGTCGAGAACACTGCGCACCCAGTTCCGCAACGAGACGTGTTCAGCCTTTGTTGGCTGAGCCTTCGCATCCTTCGGCGGCATTTCGCCATCATCCATCATCTCAACAACGCGCTGCCATGGAATC
>JBDNFT010000108.1:0-6527 GCA_041689695.1 Planctomycetaceae bacterium
AGGCTTCGTCCAGTACTCGCTGGTTGAATTCCAGCCAGCTGAGTTCTCGGTTGGTAAATAAAGCTTCAGTATCGGACATGTAAATTTCCAGAACGTTCAGATTGTCTGCTTTGATGCCTCACGCAGCAGTACGCTGAGTCCAAATGTATCTTCCAGAAGTGACGCCTTTTGGCGAAGTTCAAGACGTTCCAGCGACAGGTCGCCGGCGGAATTTGTAACGGTCACCACAAGACGGTGGCGCTCGATCGTGCATTCGATGTCACGCACACGCTGGCTGCCGGTATGATCAAGTGCTACAGCAACTCGCAGAATTCCTGCCAAACGAGAAACGATAACGCGGTTGTCGCGATCAAGCCGGGCAAAGATTTCATGCGTTGGCTTTGGTGCCGCCCGGCGGTGATAGCGGGCAATCATGGCGACCAGGTGCTGATCCTGTTCGTTGAGTCCGAAGAGTTCACTGTGTGTGATTAAATACTGTGAGTGTTTGTGGTAGCCAGAGAGTCCGACAAACAGGCCGATTTCGTGCAACAGCGACGCGACATACAGAAGTGTTTCGCAGCGTGCATCCATGCGGTGTTCTGCCTGAAGTGCTCGGTATAATGTGCGTGCCAGATCTGCAACATGCCGGGCATGATGCAAATCGACATGGAATTTCCGAGCCAGCTCGACAGCGGAGTTCACGATCTGCTCACAAAAATCTGCTGACCAGTCATTCGTCCTGAGCATACCTTGCAGCAATGCGTCACGCAGATTCAGCCCTGTGATCAGGATCTGTGTGCAACCCAGCATTTGTGCTAGTCGAAGGTTCGCCAGCAGTGCCGGAACCAGAGTCTCTGCCTGTGAGAGTTCAATATGGTATTTTCGGATGATGCGATCGACGGTTAATGACAGCAGTCTGGTTGTTAGTTTCTCCAGATCATCCACTTCGATGCGGCTCAGTCCTGCTTTTTGCAGTTCAATCCCCAGAACTTTCGCGGCAAAACGCATGTCACCGCCCAACGCGACGTATTCCATATCTCGACCACGCGGCACGATGTCGAGCAATGGTTCCAGAGTTCTGTTAATCTGGCCGATCAACATACTTCCCATGTGATTGCGCGTCGTCTGCGACTGCATGATCATCTGTTGAAGTCTGAGTGATCCCAGACGGTAGGGCTGCGAATGGACAATATCCTTGCCCTTCAAGACCAGTACTTCCGTATTGCCGCCGCCGACTTCTGCAACAACGGTCATGGCATCTGTGAGAGTCGGATCGTTCTGCAGCAACGGTCGAACACCAAGATAGGTGACTCGAGCAATTTCCGCGTCGTCTATCAATTCAACTGTCAGGCCGGTGGCTGTATAAATACGATCCAGTACTTCGATTCGGTTCGTCGCTTCCCGTACAGCACTGGTTGCGACGATACGGATGTGTTTCGCATTACTGCACTGATACTCTTTGAGCTTGCGACGATAACTCTTCAGGACTCGAATAACTTCCTGCAACGTCTTCCGTTGAATCTCGCCCTGAGTGAACGTGTCTTTCCCAAGACTTACGCCGCGAACAAGTTGCTCAAGAACGCGAACATTTGAACTGCCATCGCTCTCTCCCACAGCCATGCGAATCGCGGATGTTCCGAGTTCAATGACGGCCAGCGGAAAAGTATTTACGGACCGCGACGCATCCGGTGTTATATCCTGACGAATCGGCGGTTCATTTTGAGGTGTCTCGTTCCCGGTTGTCATCGCCCGCGTCAATCCTTCTTCGCGTCTTTCAATGCTGTCAATACTGTTTCCTGCCGAACCCAGGCTGCCGCGCCGGTCGCCCCTGCAAGGTCACCCAGCTCGCTGACTTTGAGCTTCGCACAATCTGCGAGAGAAGGCAATACGTTTCGGCGAATACCCTCCTTGACAGACTCCAGGTACAACTTCGGCATGGCTTCGACCAGTCCACCACCCAGGATGACGATATCCGGTGCCAGAATATTGATCAAACTGCCAATTCCTCGCCCAACCTCTTCTGCCGCACGACGCACGATCTGCTCGATCACCTTGTCGCCCAGTTCAATCGACTTCGCCAAACTGGAACTCCGGATCTTTCCGATATCTGTTCCTGCCAATTCCCTCAGGTGAGGAGCCTGACCGCGATAGACGGCTTTTGCGGCTTCTGCTGCGATTGCCAAGCGGCTGGCAATCGCTTCTAAAGTCCCGACGGTACCCACACCTGCCGCTGGTCCTGATGTCGCCATCTGCAAAAAGCCAACTTCCATACATGATGATCGTGAGCCGCGAAAGATACGGCCTTCGTAAACGCAGCCGCCTCCGATGCCGGTCCCGGGGAATACGCCCAGCACACAACGAGCCCCCTGCCCTGCTCCGCTGGTATATTCACCAAAAACTCCGGCATCCACATCATTGCAAATCATCGCAGGGCATTTGAATCGCTTAGTCAGGAAGTCCTGCAGATCCACATTCTTCCAGCCAAGATTCGGGGCTTCCAGAATGATGCCTTTTTGCAGATCCAGCGGCCCGGGAACGCCCGCACCAATGCCCACGATTTCATCTGCCGTCACGCCCGCTTCTGTCAGAGCGATGGTGATAGTTTCAGCCAGGCGTTCGTGTCCCACTTGTTCGCCGACGTTGCCTCGCGTCTTTCGGCGTTTTTTTCCCAGCACCTTGAGCTTGTCGTCAAACACGACAGCCATCATTTTTGTGCCGCCCAGGTCAAAACCGACCAGAATTTTGCGTTTTGGTGAATCTGTACTCATTGTCAATCCAGTGCCTCGTTTTCGCGATCGAAAGTAAACACTCGTCGCGACTTCTGATAATCTTACGGGCGGAAGCATAGCAGTTGGCGTGACTCGACTCCAACGGGCCGACCGAATCAACTGGATTCAGGATTTTGGCGAACGGCAATTCGTTTCACAGCGAGTGTTCTGTTCACGTAGAGTTGAAAAGTAGCGAAAATCGTCAAGACTTTCGGAGACGTCCTGAATTGCCGAAAGTCTTGACGACTTTCGCAACGATCTCGTTTGGTAAACCCCGTGTGGACGCCCACCAGCCCATTTAACTACTCACAAAGGCAAGTGACAGTAACCCATGAATCGCGACGAACTCAAATCACTCCAGGCACCGCTCAAGCAGCTGTTTCAGACAAACCCAGATGCCGCGATCGCTGAACTCCATGCAGTCGGGATCATAGATTTTACGAACCTTTGTTGCCGAGTTCCCGTGGCTGCCAACGATGGCAAAGACATCATTGCCGGGCTGCATCCGAAGGCGGGCGGCGACGGATCGGTCGCTTGTTCCGGCGACATGCTGCTGCAGGCTCTTGTTACCTGCGCTGGAACGACGATGGCTGCAGTCTCGACCGCAATGGGGCTACAGATTCGCAATGCTAAAATCGAAGCCAGAGGCCGCATGGATTTTCGAGGCACATTGGGCGTTGATCGCACTGTTCCGGTCGGTCTGACGAGTATCGAACTTCAATTTCACATAGATTCTGATGTGGCGGCTGAATCGCTCGACAAGTTGATTCAACTCACGGAACGCTACTGCGTTGTTTTGCAGACGTTGCAAAACTCCGTGCGTATTGTTGCAATGCGCGATGCCTTTTGAGTTGAAAGGGGCGTCATAACGAATGCTTAAACTTCGCTGCCAATCCTGCCAGCAAAAACTGAATGTGCCGCCGAAGCTGGCTGGCACCTCGGTGAACTGCCCCAAATGCGGAGAGGCTTTGCAGATTCCGCAGGATCATTCGACCTCTCCAGGTTCAAGCTCATCGTCCACTGATCGTGAGCCAATGGTGGAGCGAGCAGCCAATGAATCCGATCTCAGTGTTTCGAATCTCTGTGATCCCGATCCTCTGGATAGCGAGTCCTTTCCGGACATCAGCGAGTTTTTGGCACCAGACGAGATCAGTCAATCATTGCCAGCGACAAAACGTATCAAGTCGCAGCAAAAAAACGCAGCAAAGAAACAGCTCCGCTCAAACGAAAAGGCATGTCCGGGCTGCGGAAAGTCGATGGCAAAAAACGATCGGTATTGTGTGGCCTGCGGTTTTAATGATTTTGACGCAGCAGAAACCGCAGTGTTGACTCAACAGAAACTACACGATCGTCTTGAGGGGCAAGTTGCGGGACTCTCCATTTTCAGATGGCTGCACGTCTTCTCTCGATTCTTTCGCTGAAACTAATGGACACACAAACCAAATACCTTTGGCAGATTCTCAATTTGGTGACCTGCGTATTGATTATCCGCGTCACCGTGGCGGTCGTGCTCAATTATCGCCACTACCTGCCGCCGGATTTTACATTCGAATTTCTGCAGGATCGTGAGTCATATTTCTTCGGCAGCTATCGGTGGGCGTTTTATATTCACATCTTTTCGGGGCCAATCACATTGCTGCTGGGAATCTTGCTCGTGAGCGATGGGCTAAGAACCAATCTCCCGCGCTGGCATCGAATCCTTGGGCGACTTCAGTTGGTACTTGTCTTGTTCTTCGTTGTACCAAGCGGCTTATGGATGGCGTTCCATACGGAATCCGGAGTGATCGCATCCGCAGGATTTGCGTCACTCGCCATCGCCACCGGACTTTGTGCTGCCCTTGGATTTCAATCAGCCATTCGTCGCCGATTTGTGGATCATCGCCGCTGGATGTGGCGGTGTTATCTGCTTTTGTGTGCTGCTGTTGTCCTTCGCATCATGGGAGGCCTCGTCACGGTGATGGAGTTCAACACCGAATGGAGCTATCCTTTTGCAGCATGGGCCAGTTGGCTGCTGCCGCTGATAGTCTTCGAGGTTAAAGAGCGTGCAACAAATTCGTAGGACGGGACTCCAGTCCCGTCCTGACCTGGCAAGTGTCGATTTAATGTGTTTTCGCAACCCGAAACGTCAGTGAGGGATGGAATGGCCTGCATTCTTGGTCTCATACCCCTCGCTGACGCGTCGGGTTACGATTTAATCGACAGCCTGATAGTGAGTTTCGTGTCAGGACGGGACTGGAGTCTCGTCCTACGGAAAGCCAACGACTCAAAGAATCAGTTTTAGAACTCACCCACAACTTCATTGCCGGAAGTCGTGAGCAAGGCTTTCAATGTGGAACGATCAAGGTTCGCGCTGATAAACCTCGCAGAACCATCGGCCAACAATGCCTGAAATCCTCCAGTGTGGGCGAATTTGGAGCCATCGCCGCTTCCGATGATTAACGCTTCATTGGCATCCTGCGGACACATCCAAGGCACTGATCGATCTGGTGGAACCTCAACCACGATCAGCGTATTTGATGTGCCGTCGGTGATGTCCGCAATCGCTTTGGAACTGCTGCCGTGAAAACAAGAATCTTCACCAGCCACACCCAGATAGGTTGTATGATTCTTCGGGATGTTGGCAGCCGGACACTGAAAGCTGGGAATCAACGTTTCGAACGCAGCCGCATTCACAGGATCGTTCCATGGTTTCGAAAGATCGATCTGCCCATAGAGTGCCGGTTGCTCCAGATACGGCAACAGCAGCGTCCGCCAACTGTGAAGTGGTCTGCCCATTTCGTCCACTGTGTACGCTGGCGGAAATGAGCCGTAATCATCCTGGTAAATGTACAGCGCCAAGCCAATCTGCTTCAGGTTGTTCTTGCACTGCGTTCGCCGTGCGGCTTCTCTACCTCGAGTCACCGGAGGCAAGAAGAATATGATCAGAACACCAACAATCGCGGTGAACAGAAAAACTTTGAGCAGCGTCGGTCCCCATCGCCTCGGCGGCAGCATCGTCGAGTCATCAACTGCGGGGCTCTCGAACGGATTGTCGCTCATTGGATTCACTCCGCAATTAATGGAAACAGTGGTTTGCACGAGTTGATGTCTGTCCGGTTTGAGATTGTAACAGATACCCCAGTTCAGCAGAGTCTGTCTGGGGGGCAACAAATAGCGGATTCCACAGGCGCTTTAACAGGTGACTTTTGGGAGCTCCCAAGTTTCGTGGGTTTGAATCCGCCGTGTGCGTGACGGCGTCTTGAATTAATGAGCGCCCAATGGCATTCGGTTTCCCATAGTAGACCTCACTCTCCGAGTGAGGCAAGCCGCAAAACGCAGCCCTTGGCATTCATCACTCGAAGAGTGATGGCTACTATAATCGCAAACCGAGTGACATTGGGCTAGCGCCTTGCCGCTCTCTCGCTTTTCAGCCTGCTGGCCGTCCACCGGGACCCGGTTCATTGAAAAACGGATTTCGATCCCACAGACCTTTGAAAGCCGGATCATTCAGGTAGTCCGGCAACCGATGCGTGGTACTGCCCTGCCCTTTCATGAAGACACGCGACTGGTCGTTCTTCATTGCCAGATCTGCAGCAGCGCCTTGTGAGACGTCAGCTTGTCGGGTGGAATGCACAGATAAATCGAGATCGGTTTTCCTTCCAGAAGATCGTTGAGATCAAACGTCGATGACTCCAGCGTCTCCTCCACGCACTGCGTATTCAGTGACTTCAGCACTCGATTCAGAATTCGTTCGTTGTCCTCAAAGGCCGTCGCAACATGTGCGATCAGTCCGAACAGGAA
>JBDNFT010000109.1:0-1566 GCA_041689695.1 Planctomycetaceae bacterium
ACCTGTGGACAGAAAAATCGTACCGCGACTTTTGGCTCGAGTTTGATGTGAGTTGGAAGGCAGCAACCGAGCGCGGCGTTGATACAGGCATCGAGTTGCGAGAGCCGAAGATTCAACTACAGCTCGGTGTGTCAGGCAGCCTGCGAGTCGACATGACTGGCTCATTCTACACTGGCGGAAAGCCCGCTTATCCTGAGGCTGGTCAGGCCAAGGAGGCAAAGTCACTGATGCTTCCCGAAGGTCAGTGGAATACGTTTCAGATCCAAGCCAAAGGCGACACGTTCACCTGTTGGATCAACGGCCAAAAAGCTTCCGAATACACGGATGCAAAATATTCCGGCGAGGCACCGCTCGGCCTGCAGATTCACGGCAAGGTCGAGATGAAATGCGAATACCGCAACCTGAAGATCGCTGAGCTTTAATGTCGTCCTTTGCTCCGCGAAAGAACGCTACCTCCGCGGAGCAAAGGGCAACTTGTATTAGTTCACGAACTGCTTCCAGTTGGCTTCGATCGCTTCGACGCTTGCGTTTCCGGAGTGCAGCAAGACCTTGTACTGAAAGTGAATGGTCTCACCTGGGGCAAGAGTATGACCAGCCGTCGGCTCGCCACCGACAAAGTGATATTGGCCGAATGGATTGGCAGCAAACAGGCCATAGGTTCTTACGTGCCAGCGACACGGGTGACCGAAGCTTGCAGGATGTTCGAGGACGGTGATGCCGACAATCTTTTCAGTCGCTGTTTTGGGATCCATCACCGGGCCTGAGTAGTCGACCCAGCGAGATTTTTTCCCCCATGCATCGCCGTCACGCTCACCGTGTTCGTTCAAAATTTTTCCGCCCAGCTTCTTATCAACGGCCATCGAGTCGGGGACACGGATCCCGAACGAACCTTCTTTCGTATCGCCGAAATGCACTTTCTCATCGCCTGCGGCAAGGTCGATTTCAAGTTCGATACTTCTCGCGTTGTCGTCTCCATTGACGGTCATAATTCGCGATTCTCGCAACAGCACCTTGTTGTCGGGCGTGATCCAGTTTGCCGTCGTCGCAAGCGTGGCACCAGTCTGATCAACTTCGCTGCTGACGACGGCATCATGGACGATTCGCCCGGCTACTTCGCCTTCCATCCAAAAATCGATTCCATTGACTTCGCCATGCGTCATCCACAGGGAGCGATGATGCGCATGATCGTTCGTACCGTCTTTGCCGGACGGCTTCATCGGGAAGTCGCGGGTCATGCTCGTCCCACCGGGGCCGATGATTGGGTAAACGATCGGCTTGGACCCGCTGACGAATTCGTAACGCAAGACCAACGCGTTGTTTTGCATCAGCGATACGCCTTGCGAATCCAGCACCCAACTGAACGCAGCGTCTGAGGCAGGAGACAACCCGTTGTTAATAGTAGCGGGAGCCGCAGTGTCAGTTGATACCGTCGCTTGCGAAAGTGCTGGTGATGTGGCAAATCCGCAACTGAATGCGATCAGGATCGCGACCTGTGCGTTACGAATGGCAGAAGCTGTCATTTGATTTGTTCTCTCGAGGGCTCTCAAACGTTCAAAAACACTGCAG
>JBDNFT010000110.1:0-10497 GCA_041689695.1 Planctomycetaceae bacterium
ATCAGCACCATCAGATCAGCTTGTTGTGCCTCTCGGTAGCACGACTCATCAAGTGGAACATCTGGCGCATATGCAATCGACCCTTTCTCTGAAAGAACCGATTCAAATCCAAGGGACTCGACGAACCCCTCAAGTGCTAACCTCAGATGTTTCAGATCATAGTAGGTCGAACTTATGAATGCGCGAGGTTTAGCCATTGAAAGGTCGCACCAAAGAAGCCATGAAATGGTAGAGGTATGCAAGTTTTGCACAACGCCCACTCGCCTGCAGCGTTGGGCAATTGTTCGGAGTCGGAGCTTGGATTTGGCAGTTCAAGCCATACGATTAAGTGTGGCGCGAGTGCGATGCCACGAAAATGTCCCTTGGGCGACATTGATCGGCTCAAGGAATTCCAAAAGTACGCAATCGACGCGATTACTGGATTCCCCGGCGGAAAACACCGGTCTCAGAACTTCAAAATTCAGCTGTGCGATTTTGTGTTGTCAGTTGCAACGACGGGACGATCGGTTTCGTTGCCCCGAGGACATTGGTACAATGCCGGTCAATTCGGGGACCAATTCGGGAAACACACATGAGCAGCGTTACGGTTGAACTGGAACTTCCGCAGGACTGGAAACGGTTTCAAATGCCCGCAGCTTTGAAGGCGCGGCTGAGTTCTTTGCTGGATGAACAGGACAGAACCGGGAAACTCCGCAAGGCCGAACGGGAGGAAGCGCAGGCGCTGACAGAACTGGCTGACTTCCTTGCCCTGATGAAGCTCCGGGCGGAACGTGCGAAACTCAATCAGCAATGAGCCCGCAAATTCCTGTGCGTCTGGTCAAACTCGTTCGCGAACGGGCGGGCGATGTCTGGATGTCTGGACTGATCATTTTGCATTCACGACAACTTGGCGGCTTCGCGGTCGAACTCCAACCGGGCGAGCAACTATTGAGGCGCTGGGAATGAACCGCCCGGCGATTGTTCTGATTCGTCGTGAACTGGTTTTGCTGAATCGCTTCCCGTAGCGAATTCGCCATGTTGGCCACGGTTTGAGATACCGGCCCGGCATCGGGAAAGAAAGTGTGTCTCCCACTCTGCTGTAGCCTTACAGGCTCAGCGGAATAAACGCCAGAAAGAACCTAGACCGGGGGGTGTGTCCCGACCTGCATTTCTGCCGAGTCCATCCGTTCAAATCGTCGTTTGAACAATCCCCCCGGAAAAAGCAAACCCCCCCTGTCGAATTGCGCACAAATTCACGCGCGTGGCCTAACGTGGTTTCCCGGGGGACCCGTTCTACAAAAATCGGCCTCCCCGGCCCTATTCGCAATCGAGGTCATTAAACGGACAACCGCCGAACCAATCCCGCAAACAACTTGTACCACGTTCCACCAGTTCCGCAGCGTCTGCCAGTGCTTCCCGATCGGCCTGGCTGGCTGGAATTTCCCGCAGCCGTCCCAGCGTTTCAGAAGCCGCCTGCAGTTGTTTCAATGCCAGCGTCTGCAAAGCCGATTGTTTCGCCGTCGCTTCACGTTCAGGAATCCTGTTCGTCATCGTGCCACCTCCCCGGCCTGTGATCCGCAGTACGATTCCACGGCTTCCAGCAACTTAGCCAGCTTGCCCGTCAACAGTTCAACGGCCTTCCGATCGTCGGCAGATTCTTCAGCGGCCTGCAGTCTCTTGAAAGTCCACCACATCGCGTTGAGTTCGTCCAGCGACTTTCGGAACTTGTGCGCGTCGTCATGCGTGATTGTGCTGATGTCTCGTTCCGAACCAAAGAATCGATTCAGCCTATCCATCGTTGCCTTCCACTTCTTGACTGTGCATTCCCAGGCTCGTTCACTTTTAGCCGTAATCCCATCAGCCAGATACTGAGCAAGGAAGGCTCTGATTTGAACCACCGGTTTTGATTCCAGAGCAGGGTCAGCCTCTGTCGAGACTCTCGGGGTAGTCAATCCGGCTTTGACCAGCTTCGTGTGCAAGGTATTGCCGATCTCACCCAGATGGATGTCTGTCGGTTCAGAGTCCCTCTTGATGCAACGTAGGTCACCAGAGTCTTCAACTGCTGATCCAGCAAAACATTCGTCTGATGAATCAGACAGATCGCGATGTTGGCAATCACCTCCGCAGGACGGGTTTCGATGAACTTTCGGTAAACTTCGAAGGTCTGTGGGGTCTGTCTTCCAAGGTCGCGAACGTAGAGCGCCTCTTTGGAATCTTTTGGGCACAGCGGTAAGTCGCGGACTCTCAGATAATCACGGTAGTCGGCCAGCAATTCTTCCAGACTGGCGCGTCCCACGTTGGTCAGTTTGATTTCCATTTCCTTCGACGTCGTGGCAGCTTTGCTGCCTTCCAGAATATTTTGTTTGCACGATCTTGCCAACTGAATCATTTGATCAATCGTGCGATCGCCTCTGGAGAGGAACTTATGGGTAACGTGAAACGTTATGTCGTAAACGACTTCGGCTTTTTGAAATGACAACAGAGTTTGATAGTCGCCGCGAGGCCGCAGCAGGCGATTGGGATCAGGGGCGACTGGCTCATGGGATTTATGGGATCGATGGGATCTATGATTTTCATCATTCTCGTGCTTCCCATCATTCCCATGCGATTCATTGCGATTCGTCGGCTTGCGTGGGTTCAGGTTCGGGGGCTTCCAGCAACTGGCAGAGTTCATTCAGGAACGATTGGTTGTTCGCCATTTCCGCCCCGCCGCCTCGCCGCCAACGGGTGATGAATTCTTCGTGGTTCATTTGGGTTTCGCATGGTTGCGGTTGGGGTGCGTCTGCTGTCTGGCGTTGAATCCTCCTGCCGCTCGTCTTCGGGGTTGCTTTGTCGGTGGACCGTGCGACAATAGCAACCCGACATCGTCAGGCACTATCAATTGTCAGGCACTATCAATTGTCAGATGATCGAGTTTCGTTTGCATCATCAGAAAGTACTGAACGTGAATCGCCTGCAGGCAATCCGACCGGCAAAAAACATTTCGCGACGCAATCTGCTGCAGGTCGGCGGGATTGGTTCTGTTGGTGTGTCTGCCGCCGGACTGCTGGGACTGCCGGAATTGCTGGGGGCAGAGAATTCTGAGCACATAAATCGAGCTGCGAGTTCGCCGAAGTCCTGCATTTTTATCTATCAATATGGTGGACTCAGTCAGTTGGATTCATGGGATCCAAAACCTCAGGCTCCGGATGGAATCAGAGGACCGTACAAGCCTATCGCTACTCGCACGCCTGGCTTCCAGGTCGGCGAATTGATGCCTCGGCTGGCAGAGATTTCAGACAAGTACTGCGTCATTCGGTCGATGAGCCACGGAGTCCCCGTACACAACATCGCGAATGAAATGCTGCTGGCTGGCAGTTCTGCTCCGCGCAAAGATTCGCCATCCTTTGGATCCATTGTCACGAAACTCCGCCCGACCGAAGTGAATATGCCATCACATGTGTGGTTGCAGAAATTTGGAGGCGGTGCCGCACCGGCAGATGCTTCCTATCTGACTGGCGGTCATCTCGGTATGGGCCACGCCCCGTTGCTGCTGGGAGAACGGCACGATGACAATCCGGGAACTCCTGGCTTTCATCTCAAAGTTTTCGAAACGGCCGACGACGTCTCACTTTCAAGGCTTCAATCGCGTTGGAAACTGCTGCAGAAAATCGAACCGGCGTCGGCCTCCGCAGTTTCCGTGACGGCACTTCGTCAGCCAGCTACGATGCAGAAACTTCAGGAGCGCGCGTTCACACTTCTCCATGGACCGGAAGCGCGCAGAGCTTTCGATGTCGAATTAGAATCCGCGTCGATGCGCGACCAATATGGTCGGCATCCGTTTGGTCAAAATCTGTTGATGGCCAGACGTCTGATTGAATCCGGCGTTCGCCTTGTGAATGTCGTGGCATGGATGGGTCTCGCACCAGCAGACAAGTTTGCCAGCGTCGAAACCTGGGACATGCATGGCAACGCGGGCATCAGCATCTTTGATAACGGCTGGAACGGTCTCGGCTGGGCACTACCTCGTGCAGATGCATCTGTTGCCACACTGCTGGAAGACCTGGACGCGCGGGGAATGCTGGAATCGACTCTGGTGGTTCTGGTCGGTGAATTCGGACGCACTCCCCGGATCAGCAAAGGTTCATCAGCTATGGGACGCGACCATTGGCCGCAATGTTATTCTGCTATGCTCGCGGGGGCAGGCGTCAAAGGCGGCACGATATACGGTTCGTCCGACGACACTGCGGCCTATGTCAAAGATCACCCGGTCAGCCCTGAAGATTTCAGTGCGACTCTGCTGCACGCTCTGGGTATCGATCCCGCGACTCGGCTAAGTCCCGATGGATTTACACTTCCTGCCAGCACGGGGCAGCCGCTGCTGGATCTCTTCTGACAAGGGCTGACAGCCCATCCGGGACTGCTGGTGAATCGACTGTTCGCAATTCGCATTTCGCGTGAGAAGAATAAAGATGGCCCGCAGAAACATTGCACCGGTTCGAGTTGGCGTGATCGGGCTTGGTCGTTTTGGGCGACTGCACGCATTGACACTGGTGGGACTCGCAGAAGCTGAACTGGTCGCCGTCGTGGCGCGTCGCCAGGAAAGTCTCGACGCCATCGCTGAAGAGCTTCCGGACGTACGCGGCTGGACCAGTTTGTCGCAGGCGATCGAGGAATCCGATGCAGAGGCCTGGGTTGTGGCCTGCAGCACATCGTCGCATGTGCCCGTCACGAAGGCTCTGCTTGAAAGCGGAAAAACAGTGCTCCTTGAAAAACCAATCGCTGATAACCTTGTCGAAGCACGCAGTCTGGCTTCATTCGTACGGCCGGACTCAGCGAATCTGATGATGGGGCACATCGTGTTATTCAACAGTGAGTTCCAGCAGCTCTGCAGTGTCGCGCGCCAGCATGGACCGATTTCGTACATCGACTGCGTGCGTCATCGCCCCGCCAGTATCGTCCAGGATTTCCCCGGCGAGAATCCGCTGCAGGCCGTGATGGTCCACGATCTCTATGCCGCGCAAGTGCTACTCAATCGCGCCGAGCCGGATCATTTCAGCGCGCAGTACCATCGAACCGAAGCCGGTGACATCGACCTCGCACTGGCGCAGCTCGGCTGGAGCGGCGGCGCTGTGGCATCGTTTGCCGCGTCGTATTTGACTCCCTCTGGAATGCCGCCCCGAGGTTTCGACAGGACGGAAGTATTCGGCGATGGCTGGTCGTCTCGGATTTCGACGAATCCCAGACCAATCGAAGTCTGGGACTCCAGCGCTGCCTGGCCTTTAGCGTTGGAGATCCGCACGTCCCCGCCCAGCGGAATGATGGCGGAAGAACTCCGTTGCTTTTGTCGCGTCGTACGCGGGTTGCAGTCAGTGCCCGTGGGAGCGACCTACGCGGATGCGATTCAAGTCCAGAGCTGGATGGAAAAACTAAGCTCCTGCGCGAAATGATGAGGAACTCCAACGCGCAATGGCACTCGATTTCAGGCTCACCGATTACTTTTTATTCTGCCGCTCGCCTCACAAAGTGTCCTTCACTCACAGAGTTGAAAGGGTCCCGACTTGGGACAAGTCGGGCTACGACTTGCGGCCTGTTTCATCGCCGAAAACTATTTCAGGACAAATCCTTTGCCATTCGCAATTCCACAAGCGGCAGTACACTATTCAGACTGCCGGAACGAAAGCCGTCCAGATCGATGGTGACAAATCGAAATCCCAGCGAATGGAACTTCGTTGTGATCTGAGTTCGCAGGGTGGGCTCAAGAAGATTTGAAATCTGATCGATGGGCACTTCGATGCGAGCGAGTTCATTTGCTTCGTGGCGAACTCGAAGTTCTTGAATTCCGGTAACGGCTTTTAGAAATGCTTCCGCGTATTCAACACGTTGCACACGTTCCTCGGTGACTTCGACTCCATAAGCAATCCGGCTGGAGAGACATGGCGATGCCGGCTTTTCGGCGACAGATAAATTCCAAAAGCGAGCAAGTTGTCGCACGGCGGCTTTGTTGAGACCAGCTTCAATTAATGGGCTGCGTATGTTGTGATTGATCGCCGCTTGCATGCCAGGGCGATGATCGCCAAGATCGTCCGTGTTGGCTCCGTTGACAATCACTTCGACGCCGAGATCGCTCAAATGTGACGCCGTCAATTCATATAAAGTATCTTTGCAGAAGAAGCATCGGTCGCCGGCGTTGCGACGATATTCCGGGCGATTGAATTCCGAGGTTGGCAGTTCAACGTGACGAATGCCCATCAGTATTGCTTCACGTCGTGCGATCACCAGTTCGCTGGACGCCAGACTGGGGCTGACTGCGGTCACTGCCACTGATTTATCGCCCAACGCTAGAACGGCAGCTTTCGCCACCACTGCGCTATCAACGCCGCCCGAATACGCGACGGCCACCGCGCCGTACGATCGCAGTCGTTCGATCAGTGCATCGGCGATCACTTTTTGGTTTGGCGGAAATGTGTCTTCGGACTGCATAGTTTCGAGGATTCTGGATATCGGATTCAACGAGATTTTTCAGGTGATTATAGCACCAGTGGCCAATCCTGTGTAACGCTGTGCGGTTCCCGATTTGGGACAAATCGGGCTACGGGTTGATTATTGCAGATCCCGCGAATCCTTTACAACGCCTCATCTGTCGCCGCAACTGAAGATCCCTCGGCACGGGAAAACGTGATAATTCCCGTGACTGGTGGCCGAGCGTGAAAAGAATGCAAGGATAGCGAGTCCAGCCTACAATTAGGGTTTTCCGGAATGGCGAAAGATTGTTTGTTGAGTGTTGGCAATCCTTTCGCACAGGCGAAACTTCGTGCAAATGGATGAGGGATAAAAGAGGAGTGACAGTTATTTCCAGTGTCAAAGCGACTTCCGTGGCTACTCTTGATCCGCAGCGTTTAACCTCATGGTCGTTTAACGGCTATTTGCTGATGACGTTTCTGACGGCGGTCAATGACAGCATGTTTCGCTGGATGGTCTGCCCCATCGCACGGCATTTATTCAAGGACGATGTCTGGCACATTGCTGGATATTCGATGCGGCCAGCAGAGATTGTTCTTCCGCTGGGATTGTTTGTGTTCGTGCTGCCATTTGTGATCTTCGCGCCGTGGGCCGGATGGGTTGCTGACAGGTTTAGTAAACGCAGTTCAATTATCTGGTTGAAGTGGACCGAAGTCGCGTTAATGACTGGAGGGCTGTTTGCCATTCAGCAGGGGCACGTGACATTAATGTTTGCATCGTTGTTTCTCATCGGGGCTCAGGCGACACTCATTGGGACAGCAAAGTACGGGATCATCCCGGAACTTGTACGGCGTTCAGATATTTCCGCAGCGAACGGATTCTCTGGCGTGGCCACTCTCATTGGATCGATCGCAGGTACCGTCGCCGGTTATACGCTGGCTGATATCACGATTGTCAACCGTGCGGCCGGAATACCAACTGCTGCAGTCGCTTTGATTGGCGTCGCGCTGCTGGGTGTTCTCGGTGCGATATTGACGACGGATGTGAAGGCCGCAAATCCAACAGTCCGGTTTCAATGGAATCTTGTCACAGATTCGTGGCGAGATCTAAAGCTCGTGTTTAGCGATCGAGGGATTCTGCGTGTGTCATTTGGAATCGTGTTCTTCTGGTCACTGGCAGCACTTGCACAGATGAATATCGATGTGTTCGTTACCACCGAACTTTCGGACGTAACGAAAGTCAGTCCAGCTCCGTTTATGGCCATGCTGGTCATTGGCGTTGGGATCGGCAGCTTGCTGGCCGGCTGGCTTTCGAATGGTCGCGTTGAACTCGGGATGGTTCCATTCGGTACACTGCTCATGGGCCTTGCCTGCATTCTGTTGTACTTTTGCAGTGATTCACCGGTCATGACAGGCGCCATGCTGGTTATGATCGGACTGGGTGGCGGTCTGTTTAATGTGCCACTGAATGCCTACATTCAGGAACGCAGCCCGCACGAAAAGCTCGGTGCCATCCTGGCGGCTGTTCAACAATTAACGGCGATCGGAATGCTTTGTGTGTCCGGACTTTTCTGGATGATGCATACGCCGATGCATATGTCCGGATCGCAGATCTTTCTGCTGTCTGGCATGGGAATCATTCCGATCGTGATCTATGCCGTCTGGATTTTGCCGCAGGCGACGATTCGATTTTTTGTATGGTTGCTGAGTCGTTTTGTGTACCGAGTTCGTACGTATGGCATTGAGAATATCCCGGAACGAGGTCCGGCTCTGTTGGTGGCGAATCATGTCTCCTGGATTGACGGAGTTTTGATTTTGCTGGCGAGTTCACGCCCCATTCGCATGGTCGCTTATGCGGACTATGTTCAGGGTCGCTTTGCCAAGTGGCTGTCGAATCTGTTTGGCATCATCCCAATTCGTGCCGGCGACGGACCACGCGCGTTGGTGAAGTCCCTGAACACCGCTCGCGATGCGTTAAACAGCGGACAGTTGGTCTGCATCTTTGCGGAAGGAAAAATCAGTCGCACCGGGCAACTGCAGAAATTTGAACGCGGCATGCTGCGAATTCTGAAGGACACCGATGCCCCGGTTGTGCCAGTGTGTCTCGACGAACTGTGGGGAAGCATCTTTAGCTACGAACGCGGTAAGTTCATCTGGAAGAAGCCGAAGTACTGGCCGTATCCAGTGTCGATTTCGTTTGGTAAGCCCCTGTTGCACGTTGACGATATCGATATTGTTCGTAATGCTGTGTCGCTGTTAAACACCCAATCGGTGCTCTTGAGAAAGGAACGCAGCATGATCCCGGCTCGAAGGTTAATTCGCGAATGTCGTCTGGCATGGAATCGTACGAAGGTTGCCGATTCTGGCGGCACGGAACTTACTGGCGGAAAACTTCTGATCAGCTCGCTGGCGTTTCATGCTCTGCTCACAAAGCAGGTACTGAAGTCTGATGTCAAATACGTCGGGATCCTGCTTCCACCGTCTGTTGGAGGAGTGCTGGCGAACACCGCGTTAACTCTGGCAGGCAAAGTGACGGTCAATTTGAACTATACGCTGACGGAAGATCTGGTTAACTACTGTATCCGTGAAGCTGGCATCAAGCAGGTCCTCACCAGCCGCGCGTTTCTGGAAAAGCGTCCCATGAAACTGGACGCGGAAGTGATCCTGCTGGAAGACCTTAAGCCTCAAATCACCACCACTGCCAAAGCCAAAGCGTTCGTGCTTGCGAAATTTATGCCGATTGGACTTTTGTGCCGACGGTTGGCTCTGGATCAGATAAAAGCCGACGATCCGTTCACGGTTATCTTTACTTCAGGTTCAACTGGCGAACCGAAGGGCGTCGTACTTTCGCAACATAATATTGCATCCAACGTTGATGCCGTAAACGAGCTTATGCGATTGCAGACAACGGACCGCCTGCTGGGAGTTCTGCCGTTTTTCCATTCGTTTGGTTTCACCATTACGATGTGGTTGCCACTCAGTGCAGATCCATCCGCTGTTTATCACTTCAATCCTCTGGATGCCAGAATGGTTGGTTCCCTCACGCAGAAGTACAAGTGTACGATTCTGACAGCGACGCCAACGTTTCTGCGGTCTTATTTGAAGCGGTGCAGTGTCGAAGAAATGCAGTCGATAAATCTGGTGATTGTCGGAGCCGAAAAAATGCCCGATGATCTGCGTCTTGCTTTCAAGGAGAAATTCGGATTCGAACCGACGGAAGGTTATGGCACAACAGAAATGTCACCCGTTGCGTCGTTTAATATTCCGGAAACACGCATGGGCGCAGAAGCCAAACTGGATATCGGAACAAAGCACGGCTCCGTGGGACGCATCATTCCAGGTTCGGCGGCGGCCGTGTTCGACCTGAATACCGGCGCGATGCTGGGACCAAATGAAGAAGGCCTCCTGAAAATCAAAGGGCCTAACATTATGCTGGGATATCTGAATCAGCCGAAGAAAACGGCGGAGTTGATTCAGGACGGCTGGTACAACAGCGGTGATATGGCGGTCATCGACGATGACGGATTTATTCGTATCACGGGCCGCATCAGCCGATTTTCAAAGATTGGCGGAGAAATGGTTCCTCACATCCTGGTCGAACAGGAGATTGCCAAAATCCTCGAAGAAGACCAGGGCGAAGAACACGAAGTGCTGTGCGCTGTGACGTCAGTGCCTGACCCTAAAAAAGGTGAGCGGCTGATTGTCCTGCACCGGCCGTTAAAAAAATCGGTACGAGAAATTACCGATCGGTTGCAGGCCGCAGGTCTGCCAAACCTGTTTATTCCATCGTCTGATGGATTTATCCTGGTGGAAATCATTCCAATGCTTGGCACCGGAAAGCTTGACCTTCGCGCGGTGAAATTGATGGCAGAAGAGAAGTGTGGCCTGTAAGCTCGGCAAGCGAAACCTGCCGAGCTACTTCAGCCACACAGATTTAGGGTTAAGCAGTAGTGGGATTCGCCAGAATTCCGGAGCATGCCAAAACGTGCGGAATTCTGGCGAATCCCACTACACAAAATCGTTCTGTCCCAGCAACGAAGCGGGGCATTGCGAACATTACGCTCTGACAAAGCGTTAA
>JBDNFT010000111.1:0-10028 GCA_041689695.1 Planctomycetaceae bacterium
GCCGAAGACGGCGGTACAACGATGGCACCGTCAACGCGATGCGCTGCTGCGGGAATCAGGAATTGATCCGGCTCGTTGGTTAGCTGCACAAGGCAGTCGCAAACTGCGAAGTCATGCGAACAGCGAAACGACCGCGTTACTGTCGCATTTGCCGCCGAGAACATCGTCGCTCTTGAAATGGAAGCTGTTTCTGGCATGGGACGGCGAACTGAATGAGCTTCACGGATCATGCTGCCTGCGTGATTCGAAAGCGTCAAAGATCGTGGCAGACGGATTTCTAAAGTTCGACCGAGATCGATACGTCGTTGCAGCGTTTGCTGTTTTGCCCAATCATGTTCATATTCTGGCGGCGTTTGAAACGGAAGGGGCGATGGTTTCTCAGGGCGCTGCATGGCGACAGTACTTGGCTCGTGAGATCAATAAATTGAACAGCAAGACAGGCCACTTGTGGCAACCCGATCAGTTTGATCATCTCGTTCGAAGCCCGGAATCGTTTGAGCGTATTCGAAAATACATCGTTGATAATCCGTTCGAGGCAAAACTCCATGGGGGCGAGTATCGTTTGTATGTGGCGGCGGATTGGTAAGTAGCTCGACCTGTCTCAGGTCGAGAACCTGCAGCGAGGTGTGACGAAAACCTAGTGGCTATGAGAAAAGCGGAGTTGAAGGGTTGCCGATCTGAGGACAGATCGGCTTACGTAGCTCGACCTGTCCCAGGTCGAGAACCCGCAGCGAGGTGTGACGAAAACCGGTGGCTATGAGAAAAGCGGAGTTGAAGGGTTGCCGATCTGAGGACAGATCGGCTTACGGAAACAACAATGACCACACAATCCTCCAGCAATGCAACTCGATCGAGCCTACTGCAGCGAGCGGCGCAGCGGGATGCGCGGGCTTGGCGAGAACTTGTGGATCTGTACGGGCCTCTCGTCGCGCATTGGTGTCGGCGATGTTCGCTGGATTCGCACGCAGCGGCGGATTGTGTGCAGGATGTATTCGCATCCGTTGTCATGGCACTGGATCAGTTTTCGCCGCAGCGGACATCGGGATCTTTTCGAGCCTGGTTGTGGACGATCACACGCAACAAATTGCGTGATCATTTTCGTCGGAATTCAAAATCTGTAGCTGCCACCGGCGGTTCAACTGCGATGGCATTCATGCAACACGCAGTTGATCCCGTGTCGATCCCAGACGACGAACCCACTGGCGACGTTCAATTACAGCAACTCACAGCCCGCGCGTTGACGCAGGTGCAGAGCGAATTTGAACCGCGAACATGGCAAGCGTTCTGGCGATCCGTCGTCGATGGGATCGCCACTGCGGTCGTCGCGCGGGAATTAGAAATGTCTGAGGCTACTGTTCGACAATGTCGCAGTCGAGTTCTGCGACGCTTGAGACAGCAACTGGGCGACATTCATTGATTCGACAGCAGCCGCATTCGAAGTTATTTTCTACCGTGAATCAGCTTCTTGTTGATGAACTTCATGATTGGACGCATTCGCTGGTCTCGGGTTCAGTTTATTCTTTGCCTGCATCGACCAGAAATTTCCCGTAACCTTCTGCCTGCATCTTTGCTTTGGGGATGAAACGCAAAGCCGCAGAGTTCATGCAGTACCGCTTCCCACCGCGATTGGCGGGGCCATCATCGAACACGTGTCCCAGGTGAGAATCGGCCACTTTTGATCGAACTTCAATCCTGCTGGTGAAGAATCCTTTCTCTTCCCGCAGTTCAATGAATTCGGCATCAATTGGCCGCACAAAAGAAGGCCACCCAGTGCCCGAATCAAACTTGTCGCCGGACAAAAACAGAGGCTCACCAGACACTATGTCCACATAAATACCTTGGGCGTGGTTGTTCCAGTAGCGGTTTGAGAATGCTGGTTCCGTGCCTTGCTGCTGCGTCACGCGGTATTGCATTGTGCTCAGGATGTAACGGAGTTTTCCGTCCGATGGCTTCTTGAAATTTTCCCAGCGCGGTGGCGATTCCTTTGCAACGGGTTCTGTCGAGGAATTTGCATCGCCCGACTTTGCGTCTGCTTCCTTGTCTTTGGAAGGTGCCTGTGCGATCGGCTTCGATTCTTCAGATCTATCGGTTGAATAAGCCGACTTAATCGCGAGAGGCAACACGAAGAAGCCGCAAACGATTAAGATGGATTTGGACATTGTAAGTACGCTCCTATCTTGAAAAAGCGATATCTAACGACCCCGGATTATGCTGCCGTCAGTCGGCAAGCATCTTTCGTTTGGACACAACACGATTCGGCCTGTAAGGCTACGCAGCCATTTTACGACATTCTTCAACGCAGATGCGATAGGATTCGGTACATCTTGACAATGTTTTTGATCTCGAAAACCAAATTTATCTGTCCACCAGTTGCAAATACTGGCAAAAAAACGAAAAGAACCCGTGAAATGGCTTTCACGGGTTCTGCTGACGAGCTTTTTTACTTGCCGACGGCATCTATTTTGAAAAATCCAGCCCTTGATCTTCTTCAGGTGCGCCAAGCATTCGGAAGTTAGATTTTCCGTTGTTGTCCGGAGTGATTTCGGCCACTAGTGAGCCTCCGTCTTTTCTTTCAAGCGCGAGTATGTTTTCTTCCACCGAATAGGTACCGCCGAATTCCTGTGCTGGCTGCCCTTTGACAGCGAAACTCCAGGTAAACTTCGAATCATCCGTCATGTTCAGCGAAAATGTCGAGCCGTCTGGTCTTGTAGCTTTCCAGTTTCCTACCAGCGTCTTTGGGTCCACTGGAGTGATGGGCGACAATTCCGTTTCTGCCGCCACTGGCGAGGCATTCGCTGCCGCATTTGCATCATCCACAGTGGGCGGCTGAAGCATCTGCAGAATGTCTGCCGCGACTCGATCGCCTGGCATCAGCTTCACGACCTGTTCGAGATGTCGAACCGCTGCGTCTGTGTGTCCGCAGCAAAGATAATGATACGCCAACAGAAATTTTGATGGGGCATCGTTGGGATTGGACTTTGTGAAAGCTTCCAGAGCTCGCAGTTGATTCGTGTAGAGATCAACATTTGAGTACATCCCGCTGAGTGTTGTCCAGTCCCAGCCCGGCCCAACAGCCAGAACAGAATGGATCGTTGCCGCCGCCTGCTGATAATCCTGTTTTGCAAACAACACTAAGGCTCGGAATTCATGCAGCACTGCGTCATCGGGACTTTGTACGATCCCTTTGTTGACAATATCCAATGCCGCGTCGTAGTCGCTGTTTCGGAATGCCGCCACTGCGTCGTCAAGAGCGGCATCCTGCGATGCCAAAGTACCCTGAGTCGTTGAAGTGTCGTCGATGACTGTGACCGGCGTTGCGTAAGAAACCTGGACCGGTTGAGAATAGTTGTAACCACTCCAGCCTCCTGTCGCATAGTACGGATTGGAATAACCAAGATAGCCACTGTTGTAGGCCAGCGATCCAAGTCCCCAGCCGCCAAGTCCCCAGCCAAGAGGTCGATATCCGTAACGATTATTCCTTCCTCCGTAGCCACGTCGAAATCCACCGTATCCGGAGTTGTTACCAAGTCCCCAGCCATTCCCAATGTTTGAGCCGAGACCGTATCCTAGTCTCGTCCCAAGTCCGTATGCGAGGCCGTTGGTAAAATTCGATCCGCGATTACCATTCCAATAACCGTGGTAGTAGTTCGAATGTCGATAATAGGCGGGCCGATACAGATTGTTCGCCAGAGGAATTCTTCGGTTGTTGAAGTTCAATGAATTTCCGTTGTACTGGCGATTTGCGATACCAGCGAGCCGATTCAGGTTTGAATTTAAATTTGCACCTGCATGAAAATTGTCTCGTCCATTGACGCCGTTGTGACCGGCGTTGATGCGGTTTCTGGCTCCGCCCACTACTGATCCGTTGCCATCTCGTCTACCGCCGATATTGGTTCGTCCGTTGAGTCGATTATTGAGGGCTGGATTATGGGTGATCGCCGAGCGAATGCTGCCAGGATTTGGATGAGACAACGAAGGTGGTCTATTTGGTGCAGCAATGCGTCCCGGACCATTTCCAGTGATATGGCTTCGAATGCCGCTGCCGTTGTTGTTTCCTCGAACGCCACCGCCGCCATTCACTCGTGGATTGCCGGCTGAGTTGCGTGGCCCGCCCGCCGATGGCGCATGAATTCCACCGTTTCCACGAAATCCGCCGCCTGCGTGGACTGCACCGCCGCCGCCAACACGTCCGCCGCCTCCAGCACGTATACCGCCACCTCCACCGCCGCCACCTACACCACGGCCTCCTCCTCCACCACCTCGACCACCACCGCCGCCTTTCTGTGCGACTCCTGCAGCAGACGCTGTTGATTGTTCAACTCCATTGAATCCGCTTAGTACCACAGCCAGTCCGCAGACGACTGCCATCGTCAAATCGAATCGTCTCATATTTGTTGTCTCCGAGTAGAAGCGAACTGGTCAGATTGATGTCTGACGATCTCGCGATGAATGGAATTTTCCTATCGTACGTCTACGGCAGCCGTTGCTTCCGGTGCCACTGCTTTGCGAACGATGGTGATGATGTCACTGTCAGGTTGATGGACTCCAGCAATCTCATGATCAACAGATTGCCACGTCATCGTGTGATCATTAATCATGGTGTAAATGCTGGTGCTGGATGCCGTTTTTCCATCGGCCAGAACACCAGTCGTTTTCAATATCCAGCGCTCTGCATTCGCTGGCTGATCTTCTTCTCCGTCAGTCTCTGGCGTTTCGCTCTCGTCATCAGACGCGATGTTATCGTCCGATTCTCGGTACCACACACCTTCGCCGAACGAACCACATGAGTCAAAAATCCAGGCACGCAGTTTTCCTGTAAGTGGATCCCAGCCAATGCGTTGAGTACCCGTCATGTTTTCCTGTCCGGCAATTTCGATCGTGAACGAACGCATCAGGAAATTCCCCTTATCGATCGGTTCGCACGAGAAATGCACAACAGCATCGTCACCTTCATCCACCCATTCGCCTTGCAGCCACCCAAGTTGCTCCAGCTTTAGACTGTGCTCCTTCAAATCACGTGAATCACGATCGTGAACACTTGCCACTAACCATTTCCCATCCGTCCGTACGTGAACCGTGGTATAGCGACACACAACACAGGAAGATTCATCGGCACATTCGCACATCGTAGTGCCGTCTTCGATGGCAACATCGGGGCTTACAAAGCGAATCGAATCGATCGTTTTTTCGAGTCTGCAGCCTGGATTCTCCGTGAAGAACTCGGCAAGTGATTCCTCAATTGCGGCTCGCCCACGACAGCAAACATTTGACTCATGGACGCATTCCGCATCCGCTGCGAACTGTTCGGCCACCGCTTTTGCATCACCCGCCTGATACGCCATCACAAACGCTGCGGCATTCTTCCGAATGGCTGCTTCATCGGCCGCATGTTTGTCAGCGGCCACAGTCGTGGCAGCAGCAGGGACATTTGCGCTGTCTGATTTGTTTCCGTCCTGTCCCCTCGCTGTACCGTCTCCACTGATAGCCATCGAACCAGCTACAAGACCGGCAAATAGGGCGAATGTCATCTTTAACATCTGATCCCTTTCTTTCGCCGCCGAGAACGGCGTTTTCCCTTTTTTCAATTCAGAATATTCTTCAGTTCAAATTGATCGTATTCAGCGTGCTACGAAGCGATACGCCGGGTTTTCTTCAACAAAGACGTCTTCGTTCGGCTCAGCCAGAACTTCGATTTGATCGTAGAAGTAGTGTTCGATGAGTCGTGGTTTGCTGTCTTTTGACCAGCCATAGTTATCGACTGCGATAAGCAATTTCGTCTGCTCGTCAAAGCAAAACCGGCTTGAGCTGTATCTGGGTACGGTGGCTTCGTCTCGAAATTTGATGTCAAAGACAATGACGTCTTTGTCCGTGAATGTTGTTTGTTGCATCTTGCAATCAGCCAGAATGGCCACGTTCTTATGCTCGTCATAGAACGATTGGATTCGAGATACCAGGTTCTCGATGCCGGCATCGGTGATGGGATATCTGCAGGTCTGCTTCGCCATGCGACAATCCGGGTCGAGACGCCAGACACGGCGAATGGCTGCCAATCCTTTTGTTGGCCTGACGATCAGGCGGTTATCGTTTTCGCCATGCACGTAGAGCGCTTCCTGCTCACTGTCGGCCCAACGCATGTAGACGCTGAATGGCTCGCGGCGGGTCTTGAATTCGATACGATCGACGGGCCGTAGCTGGTCGTCAACTTCTTCCTGCCTTTCCAGAATGGCCGTATAGCCGGGCATCGCTGCAGCCGCTGAGTGAGCTGCCTTCAGGTGATCCTTCAGCTTCGGGAAATGGTCAGTCGCGGTTCTGTCGAACGCATCGCTCCGGTCTCGCGAGGACGATCCTGCAGATTCGGACATGTTCAGGGCTGGCAAAGTGGATGCAACCACTGTCGAATCGACTGTGCTGGCAGCAGTTTTTACACGATGCATCGTGACGCCAAGAACTGCGAACGTCAAAGTTCCCAGCAGAATCTTGATGAACATGGACATAACAGATCTCACTTTGCCGTTCACGGGATCCGACCCGTTGTGGTTGCCCTCCAAATTCCATCGGAAGTATGTAGTGTGTAAAAACGGAGGGGTTCTGGAGGGGTTCTATGATCAGGTTCTGGCAGTGCTGTTGCTGGCGACACAATCGCGATATCGCAACAGTTCCGTGACCTACCAGGGCTTTATTTTCCAGCCCAGCACAAAGCCGATGCCCAGACAGAAAAGAGCTGCGGCTTCCGGCCGCTGCTGAATATATTTTTTCGTGTAACACTGAAGATCATCGAGGACGTGCAACTCAGGCTCGCAGCATGACTGACTCCCTCGATCGACTGAACCGTCCGTATTGCGGTCAACTCGATCTTGTGTGGTGGTTGATACCATCTGGATACTCCTTGAATTTATTGAAGTTCGGTAGCTGTTAGCGTTACGCCACGGCCACTATTCATCCTGGTGCAGAACTTTCCGCACCCATTTAAGATTTTGAGTCAGCTCTTGCTGCGATCTTGTGAAGCTGGCGGCTGCGTTGCCGACACGAGCGACAGCGATCCACATCACGACCGCTCCGCCAAGTGTCATGGCTGCGCCCAAAGTCAAGCGGCAGACATCAGGACTCCAGCCAGTGACTCGTTCCAATAGTCCCGCGATGCCAAACAGCAGCACTGGCAGTGAAGCGAGAATCGAAATTGCCGCAAGTAATGAAATTGTCAGCCCCGTTCGTGCATTCGACCAGAATTGTTTGATGTCAAGTGACAACAACTGCAGTTGCAGATCACCCATGCGAGCAAGGTCTCTCACGAGCGAAGCGATGTTCGTCCCGAGTGGTTTTGTTTCCGGCGTTTCTACTTTCGCGTCTTCAGAAGCCATCCGAGACTGGCTCCCAAAAACACGGCTCCAAAGAACGCCATTTGGGGATGTTGTTGAATCCATTGATCTAGTCCTGCGATTGACGGCGTGGGCAACGAAAAACCGACCTGCGGCTTTGTGGTTCGCGGCGGAAAAGTGAAACGAGGCGGTGTGCTCGGTTGAATCACGTCATTTACTCCCCAAGCGGCCGTCGGTATCGGATTCATTCGCCTTCGCATGGCTATTGAAATAGTTTTCGACACCTTTTCTGACGAGGATCGAAACACCGGTCATTGCCAGTCCAGTCAACATTTTGAAAGCTCCAGAAGCAATTTCCGAACGCTGAGATACTTCAGCAACGGACTGCTGTGGTCGCTGCTTCAAACGTTCGTCGATCGAGTTCTGACTCAGGTTCACCGAAGGGACAACTTTTCTGCCAGGCCCAATCACAAACCCTGCAATCAGTCCTGCCGCCACCACGGCTTTCGGAAAGTGTTTGACGTAGTCTTTCCAGTCAAACAGTTGGTTCGTATTGGCAATGATCTGCCTGGCATCCCTGTCCATGTGCAGACGTAATTTAGCCATTCTGGATCTGATTTGTTCGGATTGGCTTTCAAGTGCAACTGACATGTCAATGAAACCTAAAACATGAATACGCAGACGGCGCAGAGATCACTATTATTGGCTATGCCGGGAACGCTGACGAACTCGAACTGGACCAACTTACGATCGGTCGGAACGCAGAAGAATGCTGGCCAATGCTCCGGCCACAATGCCGACCCCAAACGCCATGCCGACGGACATGCCGGGGCGAGTTCGAATGGCCTGTTGAGCTTCCTCAACGCCAGACTCAAACTGCTTGTTCACTCGACCATATTGGTCTTTCACGACTTCCGTCGCGCGGTTAGCGTAATCACGTACCGTCTCAGCGGCATTCGTCACCATACATTCACCTTGCTTCATAGCGGAGTCCAGGAACTGTTCGATCTCACGTCGAGCCGTACCAGTCTTCTGTTCAATCATTCCGATGAGCTGATCGGTATTGCCTTGAACGCGAGTAAAATCTTTGTCGGTGATTTCACCCCAACGCTCGCGAACCTGCCCCTTGAGCTGATCCCACTGTCCCTTAATTTCTGCTGTCGTTGGCATGAATGTCTCCTTATTTTCTGTTTGGAATTTCGAATTCAGTGATCCATGCAGAGCTACTTCTCGCGCTGATCACTTTGCAGCATGCCACGAGGACAGACCTCCATGACATCGCAAGGCTGTCGTTTAGCCTCGTAATGCAAATCAATCGCTAATGTCATGCCAAAGATTCAACTTACATGAATCGCCCAAAATTCCATGGTTCTGGTTCAGATGCGGTATGACGTTGAATCCTGAACGGTCGCAGGGACGCCGGACTGAACGCCGGGCGATCAGACTCGAATCTCGACAAGATCAAACGGACCGTGGGACGGCAAGTCGCCGGGAAAAATCCCTGCCAATTTCAGTCCCTTAAACGCATCCCACGTGCTACAACTCGCACAGAGATCGATACCACGATTTCGCCCCGATACAAAAAAAGTTGATCCGTCCAGCAGAAACGACGGCCCCCGTTCAATTCATTGCACAGGAACATTCACGATGGTTTTGATTGCCGACTGGAAAAAGTCAACGTTTGATCCGATCAAGGACATCGAAATCGATAAGGTTTTCAAGCTTGCCATCAAACATAAATGCTCGGACATCCACCTGCAGGTCGGACGCCCGCCCGTGTTTCGAATTCGGGGTGGACTACGCGACCTGGAAATGCCGCCAATCACCGAAAATCAGATGATCGAACTCACGTTCCCGATGATGGACCAGCGAAACCTGGACATCTTCCACAAGAACGGTGGGGCAGACTTTTCGAAGGTCATCAAGATTGACAACGACCCATGGCGATTCCGCGTGAACTTGTTCACACAGTTGGGTAAAGTCGGCATGGTCGCTCGTAAGATTGAACGAACGATTCCACCGTTCGAAGGTTTGTATCTGCCGGACAAGATGGTGGATCACTGCAAGTACGATCAGGGTATGGTGCTGCTGGCAGGTGTGACGGGTTCCGGAAAAAGCACGACGATCGCGTCGATGCTCGACTGGATCAACCGCAACATGAACAAACACATTCTGACGATCGAAGACCCGATCGAATTTATTTACACGTCGGACAAATGCCTGATCAATCAACGCGAAATCGGCCAGGACGTAATCGACTTTCACATCGCCATGAAACATGCGGTCCGCGAAGACCCGGACATCATGCTGGTGGGCGAGTTGCGAGACCGTGAAACATTCGAAACCGCGATTCACGCCGCCGAAACGGGACACCTGGTATTCGGCACGATCCACGCCCCTGGCGCGCCAGGATGTATTTCTCGTATTCTTGACTTGTTCCCATTCGACATGCACAAAGCGATTCGCGCAAGTATGGCGATGAACATGAAATGCATCGTCGGTCAGAAGCTGCTGAAGACGATTGTCGATACGCCATCTCGCGTGCCCATCGTGGAGATCATGAGTTTCAATCCCACCGTGCGTAAGCTGGTCATGGAAGAGATGGATGAAAAACTATTCGCGGCGATTCGTATCGGCAAGACGGAAGGCATGCAGCTGTTCAACGACAGTCTTTACGATTTCGTCAATCGCGAATTCGTCAGCCGCGAGGCA
>JBDNFT010000112.1:0-1822 GCA_041689695.1 Planctomycetaceae bacterium
GGCCCTATGGCTTTACGAACAATTTTTTTTTCCGAGACGGACGGCGTCGCAGGTGAAGTAGATTCTGACATCGTGACGATCGCTTTCTGATCTATGTAGCGTAAATGGCTAAAAATGCCTGGCGATGGAAGCGGTAACATAAAGGTCAGTCCAATCGCAGCGCCGTTCCGGCATGGATGCGGGGGCGAAACAGCTGGGGCGAGCGACAGGGCGTCCGGTCAATGCACTCGACTTAGAAAGTAGCAGCCACTTTCCAAGTGCCGTAGCCCTTGAAAACAACTGAATTGGCGGACGGCACACGGAGTATGCCTGCTACTTTTGAGTCCACATCAGTGCTCGCGCATTGAGCTGACGGACTGTCGCTCAACTTAGCCCACAGTCTCCGGTGGCATTTCGATCAGCAACGGATACCCGCGACGCTTGCGGGCGTTCGTTTCGAGGTCTCGACGCAGACACACTTCTGAAGGGAATTCAGCACTCAGGTAGCCGCAAACCAACCGATCCGGGTTCGAACGTCCGACGTTACTTGACGGTGGGACTGGAACCAATGGTGTGGGATTCTGCGAACAGTTTGGCCCATGGCAAGGTGCAGGAGCCGCCGGTTGTGACGCAGATTCATTAACATCAACCGGCAAACCCTGAGTTGCCGCACGCATGATCTGCGAGTTTGCGATAGCCAGCTTATCCACATCTACCGGCCGGATCGGCATGCTGGCGTGATGTGACGGCGTCCGAAAACGCGAATAAACGTATTCGCCGCACGACGCATGGCCGACGCTGGTACTCGACAATGCAACCATCGCCGATGCTGCGAAAATCGCAACTCGGGCAAAGGTGATTGGCATTGTGGTGAAGTGCGTCATAGAAAAATCGAAGCAGGATCATGGGAGGCGGGAGCCTCAAGTGCAGTGCGTTCCAAGGCTGGAGCCCTGGAATGAGGATCCACAAGTACATCTCCCCCCCAACTGTACGATATTCAACTCGATTTCCGCCAGCATGATTTCGCCGCCTCCCTGATATTTTGCTCCGAAAGACCAAAACCGCTACGCTACGTCCTATGAACGAACTCCCCATTATCAGCGTCACGGAACTCGTCACGGCTTTCAAAGAAGTCGTCGAAATGGCATTGCCACCCTGCAGTGTGGAGGGCGAGATCTCAAACTGCCGCATGAGCCCCTCTGGACACTGGTATCGTACGCTTAAAGACGAATCTTCCGAAATCAGCGCCGTCATCTGGCGCAGTGCGGCGGCGAGATTGAAATTCGTTCCCAAGGATGGCATGAAAGCGTTGGCCACGGGATCTCTGCAAGTCTATGTCGCTCGCGGAACCTGCCAGTTTGTGATCACGAAATTGATGCCGCAGGGAATCGGCGAACTCGAAATGGCGTTTCGACAACTGCGTGACAAGCTGTCGGCAGAAGGTCTGTTTGATGAATCTCGCAAACGGCCGATCCCACGTATTCCCAAACGCATTGCACTGATCACAAGTCCGTCCAGCGCCGCGGTTCGCGACATGATTCAAGTCATCACACGCCGGTGGCCTGCGGCAAAGATTATCGTTGTGCCTGTCCGCGTCCAGGGCGAAGGTGCGGCCGATGACATTGTCAAAGCGTTGCGAAACGTTCATCGAATCCCAAACGTCGATGTTGTGATCGCCGGACGTGGTGGCGGAAGTCTGGAAGATCTGTGGTGTTTCAACGAAGAGAAAGTCGCCCGCGCGATTGTCGCATGCCGCATTCCAGTGATCAGCGCAGTGGGGCATGAAATCGATGTGTCGATTGCCGACCTTGTCGCCGATCGTCGCGCACTGACTCCAAGTGAA
>JBDNFT010000113.1:0-5994 GCA_041689695.1 Planctomycetaceae bacterium
CGTAAAATTTTACGAACTGCCGCCCGCGTACCATGATGAATTCAGCTACCTGCTGCAGGCCAGAACTTTCCTTGCCGGTCGTTTGTCCTGGCCGGCGATGACAGTCCAGCCCGATCTGTTTCATCAGGTGCATGTGTTGAATCGTCCAACAACGGCAAGTCGCTACTTTCCATGGACGGGCATGTGGATGACACCGTTCGTTGCTCTTTCGCCGATGCTGACCGGCGCGCCGTACTTCGGACACTGGCTGGCCGGTGCCATTGCATGCGTGTTCTTTCATCGCTGCCTGTATCGCATGCTTGACCTGCGATGGGCGTTTATCGGCGGTGCTCTGATTGCCTTAAGTCCTGGCCTGGCCTCATTCAGCAACTTGCTACTGGCGCATCACCCAACGATGATGGCTCTGTCTGTGTTCTTGTGGGCGTTTCTGCGGCTCATGAAAAATCATTGCGTGACCGATGCCACAATCGCTGGAATATCCTTGTCACTTGCAATGCTGGGCCGACCCATGACAGCGGCTGGTTTCGCTCTTCCCTTTGGAGTCTGGTTGTTGGCAGGGTTGATCCGGCAACAATTCGCTCGCAGGCAGTCGGTGACGACATCGACAACCGCGACAAAAAGACTCGCAGTAACATGGTCACCAATGAAGATCGTGGCAGGCATCGGCGTCCCGATCTTATTGGGATTTGTCGTGCTGACAATCATGAATCATGCCATCACTGGCCGCTGGATGAAATCGGCCTATCAGTTGTACACCGATACATGGACGCCGCGTCATCGTTACGGCTTCGACAATGCCAACATCGATCCAGCCTTTCCGGAATCCAAAGTGCTGAAGACTTATGATGACTGGGCAGAAAACCTGACGCGCGGCAAAGCCGCATCCAACGTCGTGCAACGAACCGTCTACAGCCTGCGCTGGACACTTGGCATCGCCGCCCTGATGTTCTGCATCATCGCAGCCATGGCAACCTGTCTGGATATAAGAGATCCTCGACCACTGTTGTTGCTGTGTTCCGTGCTGACACTGCATGCCGTCCACATTCCATATTGGTACGATGGTATCATGCATTGGCACTACGTATTTGAAACCGCACCATTGCTGTTGATGCTGGCCACGCTGGGATTAAGCGTCACGTATCAGATCCTGCGGCCCAGCATTGGAAGCCGATGGACGACCGTTTGGCTGGCCTCGCTGATCTTCGCATCGCTCATTCCCAACTGGATCGATGCCGAAACGTTCTGGGGCACTTCAAGAGTCACTATAGCATTTCGCGAACAGGTTTTCTCGCGAGTTCGATTCGAATACTTCCACCGGCTAACGATGTCCGATCAAGTTCAGCGTCCCGCTTTGGTGCTCGTCGATGAAGGTAAATCAAACCCACAACTCAGCTACATCATCAACCCACCTGACCTGTCCGGCGACGTCATCGTCTGCCGCCTGCCTGAAGCTGCTGCAGTGATCGACGAACTTGCCCATGCGTTCCCAGAACATCACCTCTATCGTTTCAATCCGGAATCGTTTGCGTTGACGGATTTGTAGCGTCACGCAAGGACTTCATTCACCACGTGTCCATGCACGTCCGTCAGGCGGCGGTCGATTCCGTTTTGGCGATAGACCAGACGTTTGTGGTCGATGCCCAACAGATGTAGAACCGTGGCGTGAAAATCGTAGCACCACGTTCTGCCTTCGACAGCCTTGTAGCCCCAATCGTCGCTGCTTCCGTAGCTGACTCCGGCCTTCACGCCGGCACCCGCCAGCCAGGTTACAAACGAGCCGCCGTTATGATCTCGTCCATCGCTGGCCTGAGCGAACGGGGTGCGACCGAATTCCGTGGTCCAGATCAGCAGAGTGTCTTCGAACATGCCTCGCGATTTCAGATCTCGCAGTAATGCGGCAATCGGCTGATCCACGGACATCGCCATCGGTGGCAACTCCTTCGAAATGCTGCCGTGATTGTCCCAGTTCTCAGTTGCTCCCTGTTGACCGCTCCAAACTTGTACAAACCGAGTGCCGCGTTCGATCAAGCGCCGAGCTAACAGGCATCGACGTCCGAAGTCTTCGGTCACCGTGTTGTCCAGTCCGTAGGCCTTGTGAGTCGTCTCGCTTTCTTTTGACACGTCGAATGCTTCGGGCGCGGACAACTGCATTTTTGCAGCAAGTTCATATGACTGGATGCGAGCATCAAGTCGCGAATCCAGTGGATTTTCTGAAGCGTGATGAGAATTCAACTTCCGCAATAATTCAAAGCCATCTGTATCGGCCGCGCGAGTTGCAAATTTGTAACGATCGTTGGCAAACAAATCCGGAACCGGGCTCTTCCCGCTGGCATTGATGATCGTTCCCTGATGCACGGCCGGAAGAAATCCCGACGAGAATGCGCCCTTCTGGTTGTAAGGCAGTCCCTTGGCGTCCGGGAGCACCACGAAGGTTGGCAGCTCGTCGGTCAGATTTCCCAGACCATAAGATAGCCAGGCTCCCATGCACGGAAATCCGGGCAACTGAAACCCGGAGTTCATCATGTAGGTTCCCGGACCGTGGACATTGGTCTTGGACGCCATCGCCATCAGAAAAGCCATCTCGTCCACAACTTCGGCCTGATGCGGAAACAGACTGCTGACCCAGCGACCGCTCTCACCATGCTGCTTGAAGGCAAACGGGCTTTTCAGGATGGCACCCGGCATTGCCGTGAAGCCTTCCGGCTTGACTTCAGGGCCGAGTTTCTGACCGTGCAGTCGTTCAAGTTCGGGCTTGTAGTCGAACAGGTCCATCGGACTTGCGCCGCCCGTCATAAACAGTTGAATCACGCGGCGAACTTTAGCAGGATGATGCAATCCCCCATTGAATTCAGGTCGCGACTCACTGCGCACTTCCGCAAACGTTTCGCGCGCAAGCATCTGTGACACGGCAAGACCGCCAAAGCCGCCTCCGATGTTCCACAAGAAGTTTCGTCGTGAATCAGTCATGGAATTTTCCCAAACAGGGGATCTCAGCCTCAATCCACAAAAAGAAATTCATTGCTGTTCAACAACACTCGACACATGGCTGCGAGCCCATGCTTTTCAGCGTACCCGACAAACATCAGTCGCTCGTCATCGCCTGGTTGTCGCAAAAGGATTCGGTGAAAAGCCTCCGCCACTTGTGCGTCCAGTGTCGTTTCCTGTGCGATGATCTTGTCCGCCAGCACCTGACAATGATGCAGCACGAAGTCGTTGTTATAGAACGTCAACGCCTGCAGGGACGATACTGAATCCCCGCGCTGCGGAGCCAGTTGTCCCATGTCCGGAAAATCCAAAGACTCCATAAATGGATCTGTGATGCCACGCCAGACAACTCGATAGATACTGCGTCTGGCGGCGGCTGAAGAATTCCAGTCGAAAGCGTCGTAATGCAGCTTGGGCGTTAACTGAGACCCCGTTGTCATCGTGAACTGCTGAATGCCCGGACCTCCCATGGTCTGATCCAATCGACCGGAAATCTGCAGCACGGCATCGCGAAACGATTCCGCGTCCAGCCGCTGACGATTGCATCGCCACAGCAACCGATTATCAACATCAACGGATTGCGGCAACGGAAAATCACCTTCCGACAACTCCACTGAATTCGTTTTTCGCTGATAAGTCTTTGACAGTACGATCAGCCGGTGGAGCTGTTTTAACGAACCATGGGCATCATCGCGAAACCAGACGGCCAGCCAATCGAGCAATTCCGGGTGCGAGGGCACGCCACCCATGCGACCAAAATCATTCGGCGTATCGCAGAGACCACGTCCGAAATGATGCGACCAGATGCGGTTCACAATACTTCGCCACGTCAGCGGATTGTCGCGAGCAGCCAGCCAGTCGGCCAACGCCGCTCGACGCGACGCTTCGTCATTTGCATCGGTCAGCGTAAACCGACCGGGCAGCGAAGCGATTGCGGATAACGCTCCAGACACAGCGACTTCGCCCGGCTTTTCGATATCTCCCCGATGCAGCACATGCACTGTCTTTGGAGTCTGCGGACGATCCAGCTTTCTGCCGTGCGAGTTACCGGTTGAAACAGCATAGACCTCAGACGACGCAGGCAGCTCCTTGAGTTGCTGCTCAGCATACAGCCGCAGGGCATAAGCTGCGATCGCCGCGCGTTGTTCTTCGGATCGTTGATCCACTGGAAGCTCAACTGCCGATCGCACCAGTTCCGGCGGAACGGCTGCAGTCGCAGAAGCGGAATCTGTTGCGGAAAGTTTCCAGCGTCCGATCACATGCCCGGTGCCATGCAACTGTTTCAGTACGACAGTAAGCGAAGTCCCCGGCTTCAATTCAAGCGGTGCTTCCAGTTCAAAAATCGCCGAGTGTGATTGGCCGACCGCAGGATGGATTCCCCAGGCCGTCGCGACATTGCCGTCAATTGCGTGAGAACTCGTCCAGCCGCTTTGATCGAAATCAGCGGTGGCTTTGCTAAACTTCACGCGAGTCGGTTCAGTGGCCTCAGCATCAAAAACAGACGCTTCAAATTCTGTCAGATGCAGGTTACCGTTATCCTGCCGCCCCGGCCCGCGCATCGGCAGACTGTCATCCGTCAGCACCTCCAGCCGCAGTGCCGTGAGTTTTTGCAACGCGGTCGGCGCGGTGATGGTGTAAGTTTCGACGTCAGGACGAACATCAGACGCGAGCAACGAACTGTCATCCAGGCGCTGCAAAGTCGCACCGCCAGAAGATACAAACGTCGCTGGAGAAAGTGTTGCCCAGGTCGTCGGCTCGCTGGCAAATCGCCGTTCCCATTCAGAGACAATTTCACTGTACTCCTGTGCCAGCCGTATGGTTCGATCGTTTGTTTCTGCTGCAGTCAACAACGACTTCCAACGACGCCGTTGGCTCGCCACAACCGGGTCGGTATCGAATTCCACATCACCTTTTCCGGTGCCCGCAAAAACCGCCTGCAGCGAGTAATAATCTACCTGCGTGATCGGGTCGAATTTATGATTGTGGCAGCGCGCACAATTGGCCGTCGTACTGGCGAACGCCGCCATTGTTTGGCCAACCATGTCGTCGCGATCAAGATAATCGAAGGTGACAGGAGCGGTGCTGGCACGGCTCAATTCCAGCGGTCCAGCCGCGATAAACCCAAGCGCCGCAGTCAGACCAGAGTCGTCCGGATAGAAGCGATCTGCCGCCAGTTGTTCACGAATGAACCGATCCCATGGCGTGTCATTGTTGAGGCTCGCGATGACATAGTCACGATAGCGCCACGCATTCGGACGGAACACATCATGTTCGCAGCCGTGTGAATCCGCGAAGTGGACAGTATCCAGCCAATGCCGCGCCCAGCGTTCGCCATAACGTTCAGAAGCCAACAGTCGATCCACCAGCTTTTCGTAAGCCATCGGATCGGGATCTTTAACGAATGCCGTCACAGCGTCCGGTTCCGGCGGCAGTCCGTGAAGATCAAAATACAAACGCCGAATCAATGTCCGCCTGTCTGCTTGCGGAACGGGAGTCAACTGCTGCTGTCGAAGTTGATCCAGTACAAAGCTGTCGATCGCATTGAATCCTGCAGCTTCGTCCTGCAGGTCGGGAACATCCTGACGTTTCAAAGGACGCAAAGACCACCAGTCCAGCGGGTCAACATGAGATTCCGGCTGAGGCGTCGTTTTTCTGGGATCGGTAGCTCCTCGACGAACCCACTCGACGAGCAGTTCGATGTTCGCAGCCGTGAGTTTTTCATCCGGCGGCATCTGGAGGTTCACGTCATCCCGGCGAATTGCTTTGATGAGCAAACTGTCCTCTGGTTTACCAGGCACAATCGCCGGACCGCGCCCACCACCTTCCGCCCATCCGTTCCGAGAATCCAGCGTCAGGCCGCCTGCCATTTCCTCCGCTGCATGCGAATGACACTCCAGGCAATGTGCCTTCAGCAGCGGTTCAATCTTATCATTGAAGAATCGCTCACCATCAACATCGCCCTCAGGTGCAACATCGCCCTCAGGTGCAACATCGCCCTCAGGTGCAACA
>JBDNFT010000114.1:0-1996 GCA_041689695.1 Planctomycetaceae bacterium
ATTTTCTTTCCAGAATTACACGCACAACGTCCTGCAGGAATTTTGGTTTGAGCGTTTTTTCGCGGTCCAGTCCGTCAAAGACCAGATGAGGCACATTATCGTTTGAACCACCTGGAACTGGCGTTTCGTACGCCGTTCCCATAATCGGGCGAGCGTCATAGCGTTCATAAAATTTCAGCCGAGACGCATTTTGCTTTCTCACGCTGGCGTCAGAACATTTGTCTGCATCCTCGGGAAGGCATTCAAAGAACAGCCCCATGGCTCCCTGTGCCACCGCTTCGTCACGCACATATTCATACAACGCAGCGCCTACGCCTCGTCCGACCGTGCCGCCAGAAACAGCGAGATAGTCCAGATAACAGAAGTGCAGCTTGGGTTCGAGCAGGACCATTGCGAACCCGTTGACGTGGCCTTTGGAGTTTTCGGCGACGTACAGAATCATGCGAAATCGCTGCATGAACGGATTTCGCAGTTTCTCTTCTAGTCCTTCAATATCGGCCGAGGGAGCACCGGGAAAATGCTCAAAAAAGATTTACCGCACTTCTGCAATCGACTGTTTGTTCACCGGCAGAACGTCGTCGTGAATTCGTCGAATCCGAAACATTCCGTGTTTTCTTTCCGTGGTCCATTGTTTTTTTGGCGAACGATCGTCCGTCGCGTGGCATTGTAGACGAACTCGTCATTCTTTGCCTCTGCGATTAGTTTACTTGTTTGAGCACTTCGATAGACTTCGGCTGTCTAGCGGTCAGAAGTAAGCAACCATTACGGAGCCTTCAATGAACTTTCACTTCTTAAGAATTCTTACCGGTGCCGTTTCGATTTGCATTGTTGCAACATCTATGTTTTCGTCTTCTCTGAATGTGCTTTGTGCTGCGGACGACAAACCCAGCGAGGAAGCGTTTCAGTCATTGTTTGATGGAAAGACAATGGACGGTTGGGATGGAGACGCAAAAGTATTCCGCGTTGAAGATCAAACGATCATCGGCGGGCAACTGAAAGAAAAGATTCCGCACAATTACTTCCTGTCGTCAAAGGTGGAATACGCGGACTTCGAACTACGATTGGAATTCAAACTGATCGGCAGCGACACCAATGCTGGCGTTCAACTTCGCAGCAAACGTATTCCCGATCATCATGAGATGATTGGCTATCAAGCGGATCTCGGCCAGAATTACTGGGGCGCGCTGTACGATGAATCTCGCCGAAACAAAATTCTCGTTGCTCCAGACAAAGACAAACTCGCGAAAGTTCTGAAGCGCGACGATTGGAATTCGTATCGAATTCTGTGTGAAGGCCGACATATTCAACTGTGGATCAATGATTTTCAAACCGTTGATTACACCGAAGAAGATCCAGCCATCGAACAGTCTGGCTTAATCGCCGTGCAGATTCATAGCGGCGGTCCCGGTGAAGCGCATTATCGAAATTTGCGGATTCGAACGATAAAGTAGCAACTTGTTCCGAGGCTCCGGCCTCGGAACACACTGCACGGAGGCTCCTGCCTCCGGCGGTCACTGTGGAGGCTGGAGCCTCCGGAACAGCGGGTTCCAGGGCTGGAGCCCCGGAACGATGAACACCAAAAACTAACGACTGAAAACTCATTCCCATGCTCAACTGGAACAGCAACAAACTTACACACGGCTGGCAAAAAGGTATCACGGCGTTTTATTACGCAGTGGGCATGACCGAAGCCGACTTCAATAAAGCGCAGGTCGGAATTGGAGTACCGTTGCTGGACGGCAACACGTGTAATATCCATGCGTATTCACTTGCTCAGGAGATCGCCGCCGGATGTCGCGAAGCGGGCATGCTTGGGTTTCCATTTGGAACGCCCGGTGTCAGTGACAATATTACTCAGGGGCACGAAGGCGGTAACGCCAGTTTGCCATCGCGCAACCTGATTGCAAACAGTGCAGAATGTGTAATCACGTCGCACTGTTATGATGCGATGATCGGCCTGCACCACTGCGACAAAAACGGCCCCGGCTTCGCCATG
>JBDNFT010000115.1:0-2246 GCA_041689695.1 Planctomycetaceae bacterium
ATTCCTGCCTCTTTGCCTGCTTCCCTGGATCTCAATCGGCACTGTTTGGCGTGGTCTGAGGATTACAAAACTTGATTCGCCAATGAAATTCCTCATCTGCTGGGCCAGCTTTTCCTTCCTGATTCTCTCATTGGTCAGCGGCAAACAGATTCATTACATATTACCGGTGGTTCCGGCGTTTGCGTTGATTTTAACCAGACTTTTGACTGCAATTGAAGGCCCGATCCCGAAACGCGATCTGGCCTTCCTGATTGCAGGGACGATTGTTTTGGCGACATTTCCGCTATTCGCAAATCATCTGTCTTCACCATATGAGGCAGCCATGCGTTATTTGGTTGCCGACTGGTATGTGTTGCCCCTGATGGCTTGCGGAGTGTTGCTTATTCCATGGTCATTCCGGCGAATTGAATCGACTGTGTTTGCTGTCGGAACTTCGTCCATCCTGTTTATGATTATTTCAATTGTCTCTGCGCGGACGACGGTCTGGAAGGATTTTGAATTCCGACCACTGGCGCAAACTGCAGCGAGTCATCAGGGCGACGTGGCGTGGTATGGACTGTATGAAGGGCAACGGAATTATCTGGGCGGTATTCGTTACGTCCATAAAACACGCAGCGCTGACAAACTTTCACAATGGCTGGCAGAACATCGTGATGGTATCCTGATCAAAGAACTTTCATCCGCCAACGTCGATGCAATGCAGACCGCCGGGATTGATGCACAAAACAGCGTCGTAGCGTCTTCGAAACAGCTGGAACAGATCACGCAAATCGTGCGAGCGGACTCAGAATTCCCCGGGCACCAATGGCAGCCGACAATCTCGCGCCTGTTCTGGATTCGTGCGCGTTTACCGCTGCGACCTTTTGTCGTCGTTCGGTTTAAAAATTCGCTGAACCTGAACAAGTAGCTGGCCGCAGGCGGTAGGAATAAAAAGATCGTTGTTTCCCGAGCGATCTTCAGATCAAATCGAATCGTTCCGCAGGTCTTTGGCAGTGCGCAGACTCTGCCAATTTGCCAATCGCTGTATCACGTAAAAAAATACGGGAGTCAGCAAAATGCCAAACAATGTTACGCCCAGCATTCCAGCGAAGACGGCTGTACCAGGAGTTCGTCGCATTTCAGCTCCTGCACCTTCACCGAGGACTAACGGAACAACGCCAAAGATGAAGGCGAATGATGTCATGATAATTGGCCTCAAGCGAAGGCGGCAGGCGTCCAGCGTTGCTTCGTAGACGCTGACACCTTCTTCGTTTCCTGATCGAGCATATTCGTTTCAACGACGCGATTGCTTCTCCGGAACTCGCACCCACAGCGGTATCAGCATTTACGAATGCCGACTGATACAGGTTGTGGCGAATGATCATTAGCGGGCCGGTGACCGGCGTGATACGAATGAAGCTGGCGAGCGGCACCGTTCCGGCCGATGCAGATGTTACGTACATCCGCTGCAGGTCCTGAGTCTGCATGCGGTACTTGGCATCGGCCTGAACATTGACTTGCCACGTGCGACCGAAGCGATTGAAATCGTTGACGTACATCGAACCAAAATTCGGCGCGTTAGCATTCAGTAACAACGACTGTCCGGCGAGTGCCACAGTGTGGCGAACTCCTGAAATACTGCCCGCCAAGTTTTCGACCTTCGCCATGATTTCCTGAGTCCGTTCGAGAGATGCGGAATCGGCAAGTCGCACGTTGAGAACTAAATAGCCTTTGTCCTGAGGTGGAATGAACTCCGTTGGAGTCACCGTAAACAAATGCCATGTCCCGTGGATCATCGCGGCATAAACTAACAACACGACAAGACTGCCGCGAAGCATCCAGCCGACGACAGCCACATAGCCGTTTGTCGCCATGGTAAACCCGCGATTAAAGCCGCTGAACAGAAATGCCAGAATTCGGTTGATTAAGCCCGCCGTCAACCAAATCACGTCCAGCGCAAATCTGCCAGCCCTGCCGACGACGCCGACCGTGAAGACTTTCCAATGCGACATTTGATCGATCACCAGAAAAAACACCGGAGTAAAAAAATCCCAAACAACGTCACACCCAACATGCCACTGAAAACTGCTGTTCCCAAAGCACGTCGCAGTTGAAACCCGGCACCCGTCGCCACGACAAGCGGGACGACGCCAAGAATGAATGCAAACGAAGTCATCAAAATCGGGCGAAGACGTAATCGGCAGGCGTCCAGAATTGATTCATAAACATCCACCCCGGAGTCAAGTCGTAACTTCGCGAATTCGACA
>JBDNFT010000116.1:0-3170 GCA_041689695.1 Planctomycetaceae bacterium
GCAGCTTTTTTTCATCGTCTGAGATTTGCAGCTTTGCGACTTTTTCAGCAAGCACCTGCCGAGCAATCGGCTGCCTTGCCGTCTTCAGCCATTCATCGCGTTTCTTTTGTGCTGCATTCATTTGCTTTTGCCACGCATCGGTTGCGTCGCGGCGGTCCTTGACCACAGCTGGAGACGCCAACGGGACATCAACGCGATCGCCGCTGTTAAAGGCGCACATCATGCGGTAATAATCGCGAGTCGGCAGCGGATCGTACTTGTGGTCATGGCATCGCGCGCAGGCAAGTGTCATTCCAAGAAATGCCTGGGCCGTCGTGGAGACCATGTCGTCCAGTTCGTTGGCTCGATTGCGAAGCTTTTCTTCTTCCATCGGGACGTTGAGCATTGTGCTGTTGCCAGCCACGATGAAGCCAGTGGCCGCGATCGCCTGCGGATTGTCCGGAGCGATTTCGTCACCTGCCAGTTGCCAACGTACAAACGTGTCATAGGGCAGGTCATCGTTGAACGAGTGAATCACGAAATCGCGAAAGCGATACGCATCGGGACGATCGGCGTCCCCTTCCTGCCCGTTGCTATCTGCGTAACGAGCCACATCCAGCCAATGCCGTGCCCAGCGTTCGCCGTAGTGCGGGGATGCCAAAAGCTGATTGATGAGAGCGGAATAGGCTGCCGGCTGATTGAGGATCGCCACTGGATCGATGTCAATGCCAAGCGTCTGTTCGTGAAGCATTCCGCCATTGTCGATCAGCATTGGCGGCAGGCCAATGACGTCGAAATAGACTCGGCGAATCAATGTTCTTGCATTGGCGATTGCCGCGGACGTCAGGCCTTTGGCTTCCTGCGTGTGTCTAACAAATTGGTCCACGGAATTTCGAATCCATGCCTGATCCACAACGACGGGCGGCGTGACCGTCTGCAATGGACGGAATGACCAGTGATTTCGATCTTCGTCCGTGACCACCATTTCCAGTCGGGCGGGTTTGCTGGTTGGGGAATCTGTTTCCGGCCATTCGGCCCCGGCATCAATCCATTTTTTTAGCAGTTCAATCTGCGGGCCAGTCAACGGTTCGCCTTCCGGCGGCATGCGTTCGTTTTCGTCTTTTGCAATGACCAGTTTCAGCAGCCGACTGTCCATCGACTTACCGGGTACGATGGCTGGCTCGCCAGAGTCTCCGCCTTTGAACGCCGCGGCCTTTTTTTCCAGACGAAGGCCACCTTTTTGCTTTTCCGCTCCGTGGCACTTGATGCATTTGGAAACCAACAGCGGTTGAATTGATTTATGATATTCAGATTCAGTTGTTGCGGCCTTCATTTCCCCCACGTTTGCCTGCACTATCACGGGAACGGGACGAAGGACATGCGACGAACCGGCGGCGAAGTTCTGCTGAACTTCATTGCCATTCAGGGCACGATCGTAGATGGCGACAAAATGGAACTGCCCAAGCCACGGGCGATCTCGCGAAATTTCGTTGGCGAGCGACAACCGGTGACCTGTCTCCCAGTTGCTCAGGTCGCCGCCAACCAGCTTGCTGACCACTTGTTCGCCGTTCACAAAGATTGCCGCCGCACCGGTGGAGTCGCGTGTGAACACAACGTGCGTCAAAGCGGTGGTCAGTGATTTTGCAGGAGCGGCTGTTGAAGGGTTGCCGTTTCCATCAGTGCTGGTGGTTCTTAATCGAACATCGTAGACATGGTTGTCGTGTCCAAGCGTCAAATTGCGGACACTTGGGTTTGACGACAACGACACAATGCGTGCTGGTCCGGTTTGATCTGTGCTGGCAGGAGTGACCCAGGCTTCGATCGTCAGTGCATTTGATTTGCGGACGGCTTCCACAAGACGCTTTGCCGATTTCGGAGAAACAATGGATGCCGATGAAACAACGGTGAGCGTTCCCTTCGACCATCTCACGCTATTCGGGGTCTCGATCATAAGATCGATTGGCTCATCACTGCCTGATCGGTCATGAATGATCCGACCGTTGCCTTCCGCGAAGTCGTAGACACTGATAAGGCCATTTTCTACGCGAAGCGGCAGATCCTGACCGTAGCTCACGCAAGTGGATGTGAAGACACATAGCAGGAACAGCGTTTCGACAAATGCGGAAAGCGGTGCCAAACGGAGTTTCATAGGAAGTCCAGAATGATGCAGACACACTAGGACGAAACGCGAGTTGTAAGCACGATTAAGGTCAGAAATGAGGCTTAACGTGTATTGCGTTTTTCCCCTCTCCCCCGCAATCATTTTTCCAACTTTACAAGTTTTGAACGCGGGGGGAGGGCTAGGGTGAGGGGTATTTAACTATTTTCCTTCAGCGTTGTTTTACTCCCAGTCAACCCCCTCATCCGGCCTCCGGCCACCTTCTCCCCCGATCTCGGGGGGAGAAAGGGACACCAAACATCCCTGTTCCAAGGATGGAGCCTGGGAACGCGTGCGAACTCATATCATCTCAGCGATTGAACAAGAAACCCGGGCTGTTAATCAGCGCCCATGCGAGATCTTCAGCGGCTTCTTTTTGCGTTGCGATTGTCCCGAAGTATTCCGTCATCCGCGCGATTTCTTCGGTCGAAGGTTTTCGCGCTAAAGTTGACAGATAAACAGTCGTGATCAACTGCTCGTTCGTGGCTCCTGCTGCAATCGTTTTTGCGATGATGCCTTGCGGATGAGCGATCGCATCTCCGATTGTCGGTCCGTTCACCATGTTCAGCGTTTGCCCGAGACTTACGTCGCTGGTGCGTTCGCATTCGCATGGCGATTCGCGTGGCGGACGACCGAACATATCCAGAAACGCCACATCGACTTGAGAATCCGGCAATTCGGACGCTCGAAATCCCACGGGAACACCCGGCAAAGCGCGAGGTGCTCCGGTGGCCTGAATGATGGAGTCATACAATTGCTCCGCCGACAAGCGACGAGGAACTGCGTGCGAATAGTTCATGGAATCATCTTCGTTCCACTGGCTGGTTTCCAAGCTTCGCTGATACGTTGCCGACGTGCAGATCAGACGAATCAATCGTTTCAGATCATGCCCGTTGTCTATAAAATCCTTCGTCAAAGCATCCAGCAGTTCAGGGTTGGAAGCCGGATTGCTGGCTCGAATATCGTCTACTGGATCGATGATGCCGCGTCCGAGAAAATAGCTCCAATACCGATTCACAATGCTGCGAGCGAA
>JBDNFT010000117.1:0-12346 GCA_041689695.1 Planctomycetaceae bacterium
AACCGCATTGGTCAGGGGATTGAATTCGACTATTGTTGTTGCCAGGCCGCGTTCGCACTGAAAGAACTTGGCATCGAAAACATCATGGTCAATTCGAATCCGGAAACGGTTTCGACGGACTACGACACGTCCGACTATCTGTTCTTTGAACCACTGACGACCGAAGATGTACTGAACATCTGCGATCGCATGCAACCCGATGGTGTCATTGTACAGTTCGGTGGTCAGACGCCACTCAATTTAGCTCGCGGCTTGGAAGCGGCGGGCGTCAATATCATTGGCACCAGCCCGGACATGATTGACGCAGCCGAAGACCGCGAGCGGTTTCAGAAAATCCTGGTAAGTCTTGGATTGCATCAGCCGCCAAACGGCATCGCCACAAACTTCGATGGGGCGAGAGCGGCGGCGAATCGAATTGGCTATCCCGTCCTTGTGCGTCCAAGCTACGTTCTTGGCGGCCGCGCGATGGAGATCTGTTATGACCAGGCGAGTCTTGAACGCTACATGACGGAAGCGGTCGATGTGTCACCTGATCGCCCGGTTCTGATCGATAAATTTCTGGAAGACGCGATCGAAGTCGATGTCGATGCGATTTCCGACGGCGAAACGACGGTTATCGGCGGGATCATGGAACACATCGAAGAAGCCGGAGTGCATTCCGGCGACTCCGCCTGCGCGCTTCCGCCATATTCGTTGCCAGCCAGCGTGGTCGACGAAATCCGCGTCGCCACACGAGCTCTCGCTGGTGCGTTGGAAGTTCGCGGTTTGATGAATATTCAGTTCGCGGTCAAAGTCGATGGCGACAGCCCGAATGGCACTGTCTACGTGCTGGAAGTGAATCCGCGTGCCAGTCGGACGTCGCCGTTTGTATCGAAGGCGATCGGTCATTCATTGGCCAAGATCGCAGCCAAAGTCATGGCAGGATTTTCGCTGAAGTCACAGGGATTTACTGAAGAGATCGTGCCGAAATATACGTCGGTAAAAGAAAGCGTATTTCCATTCAACCGGTTCATGGGTGTCGATATTGTTCTCGGACCGGAAATGCGATCGACGGGCGAAGTTATGGGCATTGATGCCGACTTCGCTCTGGCATTCGCCAAGGCCCAGTTGGCGGCGGGTTCAAAACTTCCGATGACCGGCAAGATCTTCATCAGTATGTCGGCGAATCATAAGCACCGCATGATTGAACCCGCTTGCCGATTGAAGTCCATGGGATATCAGCTCGTCTGCACCAGCGGCACCGCACGAGTCTTTCAGGATGCGGGCATCGACGTGGATGTTGTGCGCAAGGTTCAGGAAGGTCGTCCGAATCTTCTGGACCTGATGGCCAACGGCGAGATCCAGCTGATCTTCAACACTCCAAGCGGCAAAGGTGCTCGCACGGATGAAGGCAAAATCCGCGCGGCATCTGTGACTTACGGTGTGCCTTGCGTCACGACGATGCCTGGCTGCTCGGCGGTCGTGAACGCTCTGGAAGCGCTGCGTGAGAACCCGAATCCGCGCGTGAAGACGATTCAGGATTGGGTGAGCGGCGATCTAACGGTTCAGGCATAAAGGACCGCAAGAATGGCAAGTGCTCCACGGCTAAAACTGCTTTCTGTGGATGTAATAACATGAACGACAAAGCAACGACTCTTCCCGGCATGATGCTCTGCGCTCGACAGCACAAGGCACACGTCGAAGCTGTTCGCCGACTGGCACACGACACGTATGCCGTCCAGGTTCATGCGCCGGAGCTGGCGGGGGCAATTACGCCAGGGCAGTTCTTTATGATTCGACCTGCAACGGGAAGTGATCCGTTACTCGGTCGCCCATTTGCGTTGTTCGATGTCTATCATGATGCCGATGGTGATTTGGCTGGCGTGGAGTTTGGCTTCGTCAAAATCGGCAAGATGACGACACTGATGAGTCAGTGGTCCGAGGGTGATGAAGTCAGCATCTGGGGGCCGCTCGGAAATGGATTTCCTGTTCCAGATTGTCGTCATTTGATATGCGTCGCAGGCGGCATTGGACAAACGCCTTTCCTTGGCGTCGTGCGGGAAGCTCTGGGACTGGCAGCTTACGGCAGTCCGGCACGAAACATGGCGCAGCGACCAGATTCTGTTTCACTGTGCTACGGAGTTCGCTCAAAGGACTATCTTGCAGGCATTGATGAATTCACAATCGATGGGTTGGACCTGCAAATCGCCACGGATGATGGGACTTCAGGACATCATGGCTTTGTGACGGATCTACTGAAACACAAACTGGCAGCAACGGTTGAAGGCGTTCACGTCTACTGTTGCGGTCCCGAACCGATGATGAAGGCCGTCGCCGAAATCTGCAAACAGCAATCTGTTGCTTGCTGGTTATCGCTGGAAACCCCGATGGCTTGTGGTTTCGGGGCTTGTTTTAGTTGCGTCACAAAAGTCATCGAACCTGACGGTTCGTGGGACTACCGCCGCACCTGCGTCGAAGGCCCAGTGTTCAGGGCCGAACAACTGGCGCTCAGTGAATGATGAAATAGGTTCCCGAAATCCGACAAGCAACTATCGACCGAACAGGGCTTTGGCATACAATAGACCATGAAGCCAACAAACTCCGACCCGCAAACGCCACCAGACAGCGTCCACCAGAAACACAGCCTGCAACAAGTCAGCGGAAGCCGTCAGCGATTTGACGCCTACCGTGACAGAGTCAAGCAAAGGAAGCTGCCCAAAGGCAGCATCCATTCCACAGGAGACTCCCGCGCGGCAAAAGATCGCGTGCGTTCGTCGTGGCAGTTGGTGCTGCAGTTTTTTCGAATGCTCAAGCCCTACCGCCGTCAGGTGATTTTCGCACTGTTTACGGTAACGGCATCAACCGTACTGGGTCTGCTGCCGCCAGCAGGCACGAAGTTTGTGATCGATTATGCGCTGGATGGAAAACCGCTACCGACTTGGGCTAGCCAATCGTTCCCGTCGCTGACAACACCCAAGCGAATTTTGGCCGCCGCTGTAGGATTTGTTGCGATCGTGTCGCTGATCAAGATTGTGATTCACGTTCTGGGGCGATGGTATGCGACGAAGATCTCAAAGCAGATTCAATTAGCTGTTCGACGTCGCGTTTTTGATCACGCCGTCAGACTGCCACTACATCGTGTTCACGAACTGCGATCCGGTGGAGTCGCATCGGTCCTGCGCGAAGACGGCGGCAGCGTGGGCGAACTTGTCTTTGGAATGCTCTACAATCCCTGGCGCGCTGTGATTCAATTGATCGGCAGCATGGCCATCCTTGCGTGGGTCGACTGGACACTTTTGCTCGGCGCCTTGGCGCTGCTGCCGACAGTCTTCATTACGCACCGAGCCTGGATCAACAGCATCCGCCCGCAGTTTCGAGCCATTCGTAAACAACGAGAATCCATCGACGCTGGCGCGGCGGAAACCTTTGCCGGCATGCGCATTGTTCGCGCGTTCAGTCGACAAAAACGCGAAGCCTTGAGGTTTTCCGAAGAGAACAATCTGATGGCTCGGCAGGAGTTGTATGCCTGGTGGTGGATGCGCATCGTCGAAATGGTCTGGGAGATTCTGATTCCCATCGCCAGTGCGGGATTACTCTTCTACGGCGGAATGCGTGTCATCAGCGGGCACATTTCCGTGGGTGACCTGATGATGTTTCTGGTTTACCTGCTGATGCTGCTGGAACCTCTTGCCTCGTTGGCAACAAGTGCTACGCAATTTCAGAACAGTCTCAGCGGTCTTGATCGCATTCTTGACTTGCTGGGGGAGCCACGCGAAATGTTGTCAACACCGGACAGTATTCGAGTCACGAAAAGCAACGTTCGCGGAGACATGGCTTTCGAAGACGTTACGTTTTTATATCCCGGCACTGAAACGGCAGCCCTCAAAAATATCCGATTGTCAGTCCGTGCTGGGCAGACAGTCGCGCTGGTCGGTCCGAGCGGCGCGGGGAAAACGACGCTCTGCAATCTTGTGGCCAGGTTTTACGATCCAACGTCCGGCCGAGTCACGTTGGATGGACATGATCTGAAGGCCTATGACGTAGAAACTTTCCGCGCGCTGCTGGGAGTTGTCGAACAGGACGTCTTTTTGTTCGACGGCACTATCGCGCAGAACATTGCATACTCACGCAAACAGGCGACGCCCGAAGAAATCCGCAACGCAGCGGAAGTGGCAAATGCTCTCGAATTCATCGAGCGTCTTCCAAACGGTCTCAACTCCGTGATCGGTGAGCGAGGTGTCCGTTTAAGCGGCGGACAAAGGCAACGTCTGGCCATTGCCCGAGCTGTGCTGGCAGATCCCAAGCTGCTGGTTCTGGACGAAGCCACAAGTAACCTGGATACCGAAAGCGAGCAACTGATTCAGCAGAGTCTGAGACGATTGATGAGAGGTCGCACATGTTTTGTGATCGCACATCGGCTAAGCACAATCGCGGGTGCGGACTTGATCGTCGTCGTTGAAAACGGTCGGATTCTGCAAACTGGAACGCATCAGGAATTGATGGATCTTGGCGGCAAGTATCGCACCATGGTCGAACAACAAGTCAAGATGACGCTGGGCAGCGTCAAACATGAACTGTCTCCGCAGCACTCGTAGCCTGTTTTTCGTGTGGCGTGCATGGCTGTCGATTTAATCGTAATCCGGCGCATCAGCGAGGGATTTGAGACGCAGAATGCAGGCCATTCCATCGCTCACTGACGTTTCGGGTGGCGAAAACACATGAAATGGACAGCCTGCTTGCGTGGCGGGAAACTGTCTGAGGCCACTGGGGATGGAACTCAAGATCGACAGACTGAAGCCTGCATCATTGGGTCTATGAAACACGGGCTTCACAGTCACTTGGGCCGTTGGCCTGGGCTATTGGAACGCATGGGCCTTTGGCCCGAAAATACAGAAAAATCCTTGAGTCGTCGCTCTGTTGGGCTGGGCTTTTCGGGCTTGACAACTTCTTCGAGCTCAATGAATTCTTGCTGGATCGGACTCTGGGTTGCTGTCGTTCGAGAACTAAATCTCATAAGCTGAAGAAGTTGAATCTGCGGCTGATTCGCAAGATTCAATTCTGCGCACGGTGTGATGCCTCAGGCATGGTACGCACGTCGTGATTCGATGATTGCAAATGTAGCAATGAGCACATGAGATATGAGTGGATTCGTCTTCGAAAAACATTCCAAATACTGTCTTCTGAGTTTTACAACAGCGTTGGAGGCAATGTCCTCGAATGAGGTGGAAAACGCAACGGCCGTCATGTCTGATCTGCTCCGCAGCGCAGGCATGTCTGCTGTTCAGATTGATATGTCTCGGCTAAAGACAATTCCCGGGGGGTTGCTGCCTTCGCTGGTGCGAGCCTGGAAAGCGTTAGAAGGTCGAGATCGACGGTTTGTCATCTTAGCAACTCAGCAATCGATTCGTGATGAACTCAAACAAAACGGATTAGACGGATTGTGGACTGTCGTGGATTCGGAAGATGCCTCCATCAAGGCGCTCAATGTTTTTGATGACGCTGGTCATAAGATTGTCTCAAACAAACAACAGCCGGGCGGCGAAGGCTCGCTGAGCAGTTCTCTGGATTCTCCAATCAGAATGCAGAGTCAGCGGAAATTTCATGCTGTGCAGTTTCTTCCATCGGGCATGACTAAGGGTTGGGACGAAGTTGAAGCGGCAACAAGTGACGTCATTCGCAGGCTGCGGGAATCCGAGCACCTGAGCGTTATGGTCGATCTCAGCCAGATGCTGATGATTAACAGCGGTCTGATTGCATCGCTCGTACGAATCTGGAAAGCGACGAAGGAACGCAATGGACAGTTTACGCTCGTCAGCCCAAATCAAAACGTGACCGAGGTGCTCAAGACTGCTGGCCTTTGGAAGCTGTGGTCGGTGGTCAACGATCGTGAAGAAGCGGTTTATGAACTGGGAGTCTCAAAAGCTGCGATCGTCGAAAGAAGAGAACGTCGTTTCCTGGTGCTTGTGGCGGCTCCGTGTGCCGTCATCGCAGTAGTGGCCTTGGTAGCCATGTTTCTGAATCGTTCGCAAGTTATGGGAGTGAATGCCCAGCTCACTGCGCTGTTGTTTGCCGCAGCCGCAGTGGCGACGGGAATTATCTCAGTGTTTAAAGATTCCGGGTGGCACCGTGTGATTTCATCCATCGCCGTTGTTGCTGGAATTGCCGTGTTATCGTCGCTGGGTTTTGAGGGTAGTCCTGTTGCATTTGGAAAGCAACAAGAACAAGTACCTTCTCCGCAGTTCAGAGTCATCCATAAAGCTTCGCCAGATCAGAAAAAATCCGGCTCCGATGTCAAATCAGAATAGCTCGTAATTATTGGAGAATGCGCAATGAATGGCGATATCCCGTCAAGCGTTCCTGGAAACCCCAAGTCTGCAGTTTCAGATCGTTCGCACCGCCCTGCGGCGACGCTGTCTCGAAATATGGCGCTCGTGGCCGAATTGGAGGAGTTGCTGAGCGTTGTCGAACCGGCCTCAGTTGCAAACGTATTGCTGCAGCGTGCGTTCGCTCATGGTGCGACGGATATTCATCTGGACCCGACAAATCTCGGCACGCGAATTCGCTTCCGGGTCGATGGAGTACTGCAGGACATCTTGCCAATTCCCGCTGACAAAGCGGCGATGCTGCTTTCGCTGATTCGTGTGATGGCGGGAATGGATATTACTGATCGACGCCTGCCAAGAGACGGTGCAATTCCCGCCGATGCATTTCCTGGCCTGCCACGTGATATTCGAGTTGGCAGTTCGTTAACTGTCAAAGGCGAACGCCTGGTTTTGCGATTGATGCCGGACTCCGACAAGTTGGCTTCATTGCCGCAGCTGGGCTTTTATGATGACCAGTTTGCCGCTGTCAGAAGATTGCTTGGCGCGCCGTACGGGCTGATGCTGGTTGTCGGCCCCGTGGGTTCTGGCAAAAGCACGACTGTCTACAGTATGCTGAGTGAACTGAACAGCACTGAAAAAAGCGTCGTTACAATTGAAGATCCCGTCGAGCGTCGTATCGCGGGCGGAAATCAGATTCAGATCGACAACAAGACCGGGCTAACGTTTGTGACAGCTCTGCGCGGAACCCTGCGACAGGATCCGGACATTATGATGATCGGTGAAATTCGGGATGCCGAAACCGCTCAAATTGCCTGCCGAGCAGCGACGTCGGGTGTGCTCGTACTTTCAACGTTGCACGCCAACAACACGGCGGGAGCTGTGGATGTGTTGCGTGGGTTCGGAATTTCCTCTGCGGCGATTGCAGATTGTCTTCGCGGTGTGATTTCGCAACGGCTTGTTCGAAAGGTTTGCGAGACGTCTCGAGAGAATATTGAGGTGGACGACACTGCTCGTCGATTGCTTGGCATCAAAGGCACAGAGCCTGTTCAGATTGCTAAAGGCATCCCGACGGATATGAATTTCCGCACCGGGTATACCGGACGTACGGCTGTTTTCGAGATCATGGAACTGACAGATGCGTTGCAGGATGCGATTCACGAAGGCGAACCTTCCTATCGAATTCGTCAGGTCGCAATCAATGGCGGCATGGTCAGTCTGGAAGATTCGACTCGACGCAAAGTCCTTGACAAAGTGACGTCAATCGCGGAACTGCAACGAGTGATCACCGACACGGATCGGTCGCGTTCGGTGCGAGATGCGGTCGAAGCGTAATCTCCAATTCATAAGATGCCGCGCCGTGCTCGTTCGGCAAGACACATGTGGCACCGTTGTTTCAGAACACTTATATTCGCACACTGATTGAGCAGAGAACTGATGAATTTTGTGAACAGTAAGGCACTGTCGGATTGTTGATTTAATCGTTTGACCCGACTCGAAGAGGAGGTTTCAACTGCCTTGCCTCCTCTTCGAGTCGGGTCAAACGGTTGCGAGTTCGGCTGAGGCTAAAACAACTGACCGCCAGCGCCAAGCCACCCTGCCGCTTGGAGTATTTATCATTGGTCTGTTCGATTGATCGTAGGCGCGGTCTCTGACGGAAACTCTTCGTCGGGATACGAGCGAGTCGCTCCGCCTGGCACATACAGAGGTGCGTTGCTTGGAGGAACGATTCGATTTTCACCGCCAAAGTTCATATCCGGAAATCCAAGGCCGTCGGCGTCGTTGACGATTGTTTGCAGTCGCAGATCAATGATGGCTTTTTGAGCAACCTTGCGTTTGTCGAGTTGTTCACGGAGCTTGGTGACTCGCTGTTCGACTTCGGCGAGTTCTTTTTCTCGCTGCTTGAGATCGTCTTCAAATTGACTGGCGAGTTGCTGCTGGATGAATTCCGTTGCCTTCTTCCGTGCGACTTCGTCTGTGCTGGTTTTGAGTGACTGGATTGCATCTTGCAGCTTCTTTGCTTTCGCCAGTTCTTCGGCAGAGACCTGTTCCATGATCGTCTCGTAATGGGTAACGGTGCGAGCGATCTGACGCGCGCGATACCAGCTGGGATTCGAAGGCGGTTTGTTATTGCTTGGTGGTGCGTCCGCCTTAAACCGGCGACGCTCGTCGTTTTCTACGATTGGCTTTTGTTCGGGATTCAAGTCGCCCTCAAACGGTTTGAGATCGTCCTGAGTCATCGCAACTCTCGCAGCTCCAATTGTGCTCAGCACCAGAATTCCGCACAGGGCAAACGTTGTTTTTCGCATGAGTATTCACTTTCTGAAAATTGTTAATGGAGGGTCATAAAATGTAGCCATCACGCTCCGCCGTGATGAGCCCCGTTCTTTCACTTTCATCATTCAATGCCGTATCGTTTGAGCTTTATGCTGCGGCGTTAAGAACACGCAACCGGCGTGATTGATTTGCGTGGCGTTCTTGTGGGCTCATCACGGCGGAGCGTGATGGCTACTTTCGAGCTGCCCTCGCAACACTTCCAAATCGTTCTTCCATGGATTTGTATCCGGTCCTGCGAACTCGGAATCTTGATTCCAACTGGATTCCATGTTGTTCAATCGATCCTGCAACTGAAGCAGGTCGCGGGCAAACGCATCGGGCGGCAGGAGTACAACTGGGCTCGATGAATTTACAGGTTCGATGGCTAGAGCAGATGATGCAACCGGCATAATTTCGGCAGACCTGGATTCAATACGGTCACCCCGAAAAAACCAATACGCAGTTCCAAATCCAAATACCGCGAACATACCCGCTGCCACCACGCTGACCATTGAGAATCGTAGAACTCGCCGCCCGCGACGCAACATGCGATGCCACTTCAGATGATTTGATCGCCGTCCCGATTGCAACTGCACCAGAATCGCATCCAGAGCTCGCTCAACATGTTCCGCATCGCGAAAACGGTGCGCCGGATTTTTGGAAAGTAGCCGATCGATGACATTCGCCAGTTCCGCAGGGACGTCTGGGTTCACTTCTTCCACTGGACGATGTTCTTCGTTGCAGATTCGATGCAGAATTGCCAACGCATGGTCCGCTCGAAACGGCGGTCGTCCGGTACACATGAAATAGATCGAACTGCCGAGACTGAAAAGGTCGGACCGATGATCGACTGAATGGCCCGCAGCCTGTTCGGGCGACATATAATTTGGTGTCCCGGCGACGACTCCGGTTCGTGTCAGCGTGGCATCATCAACCGTGCGAGCCAATCCGAAATCTGAAATCAGGACTCGAACGACTGATTCTTCCAGCAGGATATTCGCTGGCTTTACATCACGATGCACAACTCCCTGCGCATGAGCGGCCGCCAGTCCCGCCGCCGCCTGACGCGCGATTCGCAGCACTTCTTTGGCATCCAGTGGACCGCGTTCGTCCACGCGAGCCTGCAAGGATTGGCCTGGAACATTTTGCACCAGTTCGCAGGCATCCGTATCCTGCATCCCGCCTCGTCGAGCGAACCGATAGACGAAAGGTTCATAGATTGACACGAATTCACGCCATGCTTCCGCGTCGTCCGCCGACGGCAGTCGCAGAATGAGGCTGGTTTTTGTATCCGGCACACGCGGCATCGATTTCTCCCGTTACGACTACTCACCGTCGCTGCAGGAGAATCTTTCACGAAATCTGTGAAAAGTCGAATGAGTGGCAAAAGTAAGGCGAGCCGTGAGTCGTCAGTCTTTGGATTTTTGCGATTCATCGTCCTGACCCCAATCGTCCTGTCAATTAAAGTTTCCGGAGACGAGACAGAATCCGCACATCGGATTCGCACGGTTCGTTGATGGGCTGAATTTCTGCGAGAAAGAATTGCCGATGCCCTGAAGATCGGTCTTGGTTTGTGTATCTTCTGGGCACTGCGAAAGTATTCGCTTTCTGGATGCGAGATCAAAGGGACTGGATGAAGAATCTGACTCAACCACTTAAGTGGCACGGCGGCAAGTATTACTTGCGAAGATGGATTATTGGTCTGATGCCGACCCATTTGCATTACGTGGAGCCGTTTTTTGGTGGCGGCGGAATCCTGCTGGCGCGCGATCCGGAGCGGGATTGGTTCGCCACGGAAGGGCAGAAGCTGCCAGCGGCGTTGAAAGGCAGCAGCGAAGTTGCCAATGACCTGCATGGTGAACTGATTAATTTTTGGCGAGTTCTTCAAAAACCCGAGGATTTTGAAGCCTTTCGGCAGCGCGTTGCGCTAACTCCGTTCAGCGAGGCTGAGTTCGACGCAGCACTGAAATTTGACGTTCAGGCAGCAAGTTCTGTCGATCGAGCCGTTTGTTTTTTTATCCTCGCCAGACAATCTCGGCAGGGGTTGATGAAAGATTTTGCAACGCTGTCAAGAAACCGGACGCGTGGACGCATCAACGAACAGGTCAATGCCTGGCTGAGCGTCGTCGATGGTTTGCCGGAGATTCATGAGCGTCCGCGCAGCGTTGTGATTTTGAATCAGAGTGCCTGTGATGTGATTCGCAAGCAGGATGGGGAAAATACGCTCTTCTATTGTGATCCTCCGTACGTGCATGAAACACGTTCAACAACCGGCGAATATGCTCACGAGATGACGGAAGATCAGCATCGTGAATTGCTGGATGTCCTTGCCGGGATTGAAGGCAAGTTCATGTTGAGCGGCTATCCGAGCGCGATGTATAGCCAATGGGAATCGCGACATGGCTGGAAACGCCATGACTATCTTATCGATAACAAAGCGGCTGCCGGTAAGGTGAAAGAGACAAAGACCGAATGTCTGTGGTGCAATTTCTAGCTGGAATGCTGAACATTGCATCTGGTTTCAATAAAATCTCGGCAAAACAACGGCCGGGGGTTGACGCTGGATTGTCTCATGCGAGCATTTGGCACTTCTTGATTTATTGCCGCCTGCCGAACATGATCGGCGTGGCTGCGTGAAAGAGTTCGTACATTTGCAGGGATGCTGAAATAATGTCTCCTAGAAACAAGGGCCGACGCCCCGTAAGAAGTTTCCCCGGTAAACTACAAAGCGATGCTGAGCTGGCAAAAATGCTGCGTGAACTCGGCATCAATTTTCCCGGCAGTGGTCGCGTGAAGGCCGAGCCCGAAACCGACACGAGTTTCGATGACCTGTCTCCAGATGAACTGCTGAAGGAATGGCAGGGAGCGATTGGTGGTCTCATCAGCGGCCATGGCTTGGATAAACGCAGACGCGGTGAGCTGGTGAAGGGCTCGCTGGAGCTGAAGTCCATTGACCCTGAAGAAGGCTGTGAAGTTGTTCTCAAGTGCGGCGGAGCGACGTATCGAGGACAATGGTCGTTCGATATGGATGGTCATACCTTCTCAGCCGCCGTAAATTGCGGACATCAGGGCTTATGTGAACATACGTACTTCATGGGAATGCGATTGAAGGAGCAGCTCTACAATCCCCAATCGGAGCTTATTGCCAGGATTCTTGGTGATGACTTTGCTGATCGACAGTTGAAGCAGACATTTTCGATGCTGCAGTCGCTGGCACGCAATGCAAAGCTGGACGTGCCGGAAAGCGACGATACTTCTGTCATTGAGAAGCCGCTGACACGGTATGTCTGGAATCTGAAGTTTGATAGCAATTACAAGTCCTCGCAATTGGGACCATGTCAGCAGCAGGAGAAAAAAAACGGCGGCTGGACGAAGGGCAAGGAGTCAACCCTGGAGGCATTCCTGAAATCGCCTCGTGACCAATGGACGGCGATTGATCATCAATTGGCAGAGATTATCAAGCAGGATCGCTGGCAATCGCCCACGATTGAGCTTGCGGAGGCTTTGCGAATTCTTACCGGAAGTGACCAGTTCACGTACGACCGAGATGACTGCAAGCTGGAATCGCGGCCGCTGGAAATCATCGTCCAGGAAGTTGAGGGCGGGCTGCGACTTTCGACGTCTGCGACTGACCTGATCAACGCTCAGCCAGCGGGTGCCCAAACATTATTTGCGGATGCGAAACGCGGTGTGCTGTTGGTAATGCTGGAGAAGCATCACGCGGTTTACTT
>JBDNFT010000118.1:0-2330 GCA_041689695.1 Planctomycetaceae bacterium
AAAACACCACAGTGAAGGGATGCAGACCTGAGGACAGGTCTGCCTACGTAACACGACCTGTCCTCAGGTCGTGAACCAGCCAGCTTCCGCCAACCAAAACACTGTATCAATACCAACTATTCTCGCCAGCCAACCGTTTTGAAAACACCACAGTGAAGGGATGCAGACCTGAGGACAGGTCTGCCTACGCAACAACCGGATCCATGGATTGCAACCGCTTATTGATCAAGCGAGTTAACTCAGGAATACCTTTTCCTGTGACTGCCGAAATCAGAAACACTTCCTTACCGGTCACTTCTCGCAGAAATTCAGCACACGTTTCCGCATCAGGAAGTTCGGCCTTTGTCACGCAGATAATTTCCGGACGTTCTGCCAGGGCTGTATCGTACAGACGAAGTTCTTCGCGGATTTGAGCATAATTATCCATCGGATCAGACTGATCCATGGGAGCAGGTTCGACCAGATGAACCAGCAGTCGAGTTCTTTCAACGTGTCGCAGAAAATCGTGCCCCAGGCCGACACCTGCATGGGCACCTTCGATCAGACCCGGAATATCGGCCAGCACGAATTCGTGATCATAGCCCAGGCTGACGACACCAAGATTTGGATACTTCGTCGTGAAAGGGTAGTCGGCGATCTCCGGCGTCGCCCGAGACACTCGGCTCAGCAGTGTGGATTTCCCTGCGTTTGGTTTTCCAATCAGTCCCACGTCTGCGATCATCTTGAGTTCAAGCTGAATCTCGCGATACTCGCCGGGATGGCCTTCTTCCGATTCTCGCGGAGCGCGGTTGGTTGGAGTCGCAAAACGCGTGTTTCCCCGACCGCCCCGACCGCCTTTGGCAATGACGACAGATTCCCCGTGGTGTTGCAGATCTTTCAGCAAGTGACCATGCTTCAGATCCGTGATTAACGTTCCCGGCGGAACAAGAATCACGGTCGACTTACCGCAGCGTCCGGTACAACCAGATCCCATGCCGTGTTGGCCGCGATCCGAATTCCAGTGGCGATGCCCAACCAGATTTCAGAGTGAGCCTTTATTTTCATCGGCCTGAATGATGATATCGCCGCCATCGCCGCCGTCGCCGCCATCCGGGCCACCTCGCGGAACGTAGACTTCTCTCCGAAAGCTGGTGCAACCGTTGCCGCCATCACCAGCGCGACAATACATAATGACACGATCCGCAAACATACTTCAACCACCTTGCCAAACTTTACACAACGCGAACTTCGCCGCATTGTAACGCATTTCTGCTCAAAAGTGCAGCTTTTGTGCTGCTTTAGGTCAGCTTCGGAGCGTTCGGGAAACTGTAGGTCGATGGCTTTCGGCCAAGGGTACTGGAATTTGTCGGCAATTCGTTTAACAAGGACTCACTGAGGTCGCTATCCTGATGCCGAATCCGTCGATCACGTCCTTGCTAACGGAAACATCAGTTCATCATGCTTCGATCCATTTTGCTTGCATTCGCGTTCATTTTGATTCCTTCGCGGCCCTGTTTTGCTCAACAGACTCAGCCGCTTGAATACACCGTGTCGTTTGAAGAACGAACGGCTCATTATATTAATGTGAAGTTGACGATTCCGGCACCTGCGACAGATTCATTTGCGTTGATGATGGCGACGTGGACACCGGGTTCTTATTTGATTCGCGAGTATTCGCGGCATGTTGATCACGTGCTCGTCAACACTACGCCGGAAGTGCCCGTGACGATTGAGAAGAATTCGAAAAATCGCTGGCAGGTCAAGTGCGTGGCAGGCAAAGATGTTGTCGTTTCGTGGCGAGTCTACTGTCATGAAATGTCCGTTCGAACAAACTGGGTTGACGAAGAAATGGCCGTGCTTTGTGGGGCCGCCACGTTTCTGACGCCAGCCGATATTCAACCTGTCGAACATCGGGTTCACTTTGATGTTCCGCTTCACTGGGCTCGCACGGTCACATCACTCGAAGCCGTGCCAGGTCGTGAACACACTTACAAGGCCGCCTCTTTTGATGAACTTGTTGATTCACCGATTCTTTCGGGCAATCCCGTGCTGCAGGATTTTGAAGCAGGGGGAATCAACCATGTCGTGGCGTCACTGGGAGACAGTTCATTGTGGGATACAGCAAAAGCCGCAACTGACGTTCAACGCATTGTTACTCAACAGCAATCATTTTGGGGCACGGTGCCCTATTCACGGTACAAATTTCTGAATGTGATTTCTGAGGCCAGCGGAGGACTTGAGCATGATAATTCCACGCTGGTGATGACAAGCCGCTGGAACTTCCGCGATAAAGAGAAATATGAAGACTGGCTCAGCCTGATGAGTCATGAGTTCTTCCACACATGGAACGT
>JBDNFT010000119.1:0-6619 GCA_041689695.1 Planctomycetaceae bacterium
CATCTGGGGCGGGGAATTCGGCCGCACTCCAATGGGCGAAGACCGCACTCCGACCGGCCGCGACCATCACATTGATGCGTTCACACTCTGGTTGGCTGGCGGCGGCGTGAAGAGTGGTTTTTCGCTGGGGCAAACGGATGAACTTGGCTTCGGAGTCACCGAAGGCAAAACTCATGTCCACGATCTTCAGGCGACGATTCTACACCTACTCGGGCTCGATCACGAAAAACTCACCTACCGCTTCCAGGGCCGCGACTTCCGCCTGACGGATGTGCATGGCAAGCTGATCGATGAGATTATTGCGTGAGCGGCGCCAACGAATCGGACAGCGCTGGTGTTGAAGAAAACATGGTGAAGTATCGCACGAAGAATTAGTTTCTGACTCGACTCGCTGCCGCACGCCAGCATCCAGTTCCACAAGAACCGGAAGCTGAGTGCAATCGCCGATCGTTGTAAAAGTAGGTCCTTTCTGCCGAAAAGGACTTTGCAGCTTGCTGCAACCTGCGACTAAATTCACTTTGATTTTGTCGCAACGCATCGCCGTTGAGTGGTCGTGCGTCCTTGGGTTCACCTTGCGGAGAACCTGTGCGATGTGATGTTGCCAAACTCCGAATCGACTTTGGTTGAATGCATTGAAGAATGGTCGCGACAAGTCGCGAAGTCCTCCTCGGCAAGGAGGACCTACCAAAATCGGCGACTGCACTCCGTACGCTACCGCACTTCAGGTGACTCAATCAGGTCATCTATTATTCGAGCGTTGCGAAGGTGTCGGGCTCAGGACGTTGCGGTGGCAACATGTGGCAACGCTCTGTAGTGCGCGGATACCGTGTTTGATTGGCAGCAATTGAAAGGAACAGAAGCATCGAAGCTCACCAGATTGGCATTCTTCGGAAGACCAAGACGGGACGCATTGGTACGTCGATCCGCTCTGCAATGTCCGCATCGACATCGTCTCACAACGAGATCCGTGGCTGGTCCACGATCAGCTCGACATGATCGTGAAGTCAGACGCATTGAAGGACCGCGCCATCGTTCTGGACCTCAAGGACCACGAGCGGGCGATGGTATGGATCGAGAACCGATTCAGCCATGTCCTGCCAGCAGGCTTGTTCGCCTACTGGACGGGACAAAAGAACGTCCGCGTCGAAGTCATTGATGCACGCAACGTGCGACTTGAGCATGATGAACTAAAAGTCATCGCTCGGTCACCGATGGCGCAGCGTGTTCTGGACGTTTGCACGGTCAACCGTGACCACGTTGGATCTGATGAACAAGGTGACGGAAGCCCGCAAAGCCGCCGAAGCCAACCTTATCTCACGTCGCGAGGAAACGGCTGCCATGCGGTCTCAAGCCAACACGGCCAAGCTGCTTGTCGACAACCCGGTCATCATGCGTCTGCGAGAACTGGAAGTCCTTGAAAAGATCGCCGCAGCCGGCAAGCTCAATATCGTCCTTGGAGAAAGACATCCAGGCGAGAAAGGTCTTGCCGACAAGATGGTGAACCTGCGGTAACGCGAGATGCAGAAAAAATGTTGCGTGAGTGACGCTCGACGGGCTGGTGAAAACTGGTCTGTCGAGCGTTTTCTGTTGGCAGTGCGTGCGGTCGTGATTCAGATGTCTTGTTTGTATATTTCATTTTCTGAACGAGTTTTCCTGAGGTTTACAACACAGGCTGCCTCCCGCCACCGGTCCGCAGCGAATCGCAGCATTATTCATAATAAACCCCATCTCTTGAAACGTATCTCATTGAATGCCCGAACCGCCTCCATCAAAAAATCGAACGCGTGCAACACAGCGGGAGTCCCGGCCATCCGACGAATCAAGTGCAGACTCGATGCCGTATGCCGAACTGCATTGCCGAACGAATTATTCGTTTCTGGAAGGCGCGTCTCATGCCGATGAACTTGCGGCGCGGGCGGTTGAACTTGGGCTGAAGGCAATTGCTGTCACGGATCGCAATTCACTGGCTGGGGTTGTGCGAGCTCATGTTGCTGCGAAGGAAGCGGGGCTCAAGTTGATTATCGGTGCGGAAATTGTGCCGACCGACGGGCCTTCGGTTGTACTGCTGGCGACGGATCGAAACGCATACGGCCGATTGTCGCGGTTAGTGACCGTTGGACGACGGCGGGCGCCGAAGGGTGAGTGTCGGCTGAAGGTTGCCGATATTCTTGAACATGCTGAGGGCCTTTTGTGTTGTGTGCCGTTGAGTGAAGAGACGCGAATTCGATTTGAACGGCGATACCTGCCAGGCATGCTGACGGACGTCGCAGTCGCTCACTTGAACAAGTTAAAAGATGGTTTTGGTGACCGATGTTATGGACTCGCCGAACTTCACTGTGGACCCAATGATCATGCAAACCTGCAGCGCTGGCGGAAGACAACAGAGCAGGTCGGAATTCCAATCGTCGCGGCGAACGACGTTCATTATCACATCGTTCGCCGCCGCGCGCTGCACGATGTGGTGACGGCCATTCGGCATGCAGCCAGTTTGCAATCGTTGGGACATGAATTGTTTCCGAATGGCGAACGGCATTTGAAGTCCGGCCAACAATTATTGCCTCTGTTCGATGGTGATTTGGGCATCATCGAGCGATCCGTGGAAGTCGCAGATCGCTGCACGTTTTCTCTCGACGAGCTACGGTACGAATATCCAGAAGAATTGGTTCCGAACGACGTGACGCCGATTCAGTACCTCAGCAACCTCGCATGGGACGGAGCGGCTCAACGTTATCCGAAAGGCGTTCCGCAGAAAGTTCGTGATCTGATCAATCACGAACTGACTCTGATCGAAGAACTGCACTATGAAGCCTATTTTCTGACGGTTTATGACCTTGTGCGTTTTGCTCGTGATCGCAAGATTTTGTGTCAGGGACGCGGGTCAGCAGCAAACTCTGTGGTCTGTTTTTGTCTCGGAGTAACATCCGTTGATCCGAGTCGCATTGACGTTTTGTTCGAACGATTTATTAGCCGCGAACGCAACGAAGCTCCGGACATCGATATCGATTTCGAACACGAACGTCGCGAAGAAGTTTTGCAGTATTTGTTCGAACGCTACGGACGCGATCGAGCTGGAATGACGGGAGCAGTCATCACATATCGACCACGATCGGCGATTCGTGATATTGGCCGAGCGCTGGCGTTGTCGAACGACAGGATTGATAAGCTTGCCAATCAGATGGAGCATGTCGATAACGCCGAGCAGTTTCCGGAACGTATGCGGGAAGGCGGCATTGATCCACAATCACTTCTCGGTCGGCAAATGCTGGAGTTGCTGAATTCGCTACTCACATTTCCGCGTCATCTGTCACAGCATTCCGGTGCCATGGTGATGTCGCGAGGATTGTTGAGCGAACTGGTGCCGATCGAGAATGCCTCAATGCCGGGTCGCACAGTCATTCAATGGGACAAAAACGATCTGGATGCTCTGGGATTGTTAAAGGTCGATTGCCTCTCGCTGGGAATGTTAAGTTGCATCCGGCGGGCGTTCGACCTGGTGGAGAAACATCACGGTCGAAATCTGACGCTGGCGAATGTCCCGTCGGAAGATCCTGCGGTCTACGACATGATCAGCGCGGCAGATACGATTGGCGTGTTTCAGATCGAAAGCCGCGCGCAGATGAGTATGCTGCCGCGTCTGAAGCCGCATTGCTTTTATGATCTGGTGATCGAAGTGGCGATCGTTCGACCAGGGCCGATTCAGGGCGACATGGTGCATCCGTATCTGCGACGTCGAGCGGGTGAAGAGCCTGTCGACTATCCGAACCAGGCCGTACGTTCGGTTTTGCACAAGACGCTCGGGATTCCAATTTTTCAGGAACAAGCGATGCGGCTGGCGATTGTTGCGGCCGGGTTTACTCCGGGCGAAGCCGATCAGCTGCGTCGCGCAATGGGTGCGTGGCGGAAGACCGGCGTGATCGCAAAGTTCCATGAAAAGCTCGTGAATGGAATGACCGAACGCGGTTACGACCCGGAATTCGCGGAACGTGTTTTCAAGCAGATCAGCGGCTTCGGTGAATACGGATTTCCGGAATCTCACGCGGCAAGTTTCGCATTGTTAGTGTATGTATCTGCGTGGCTCAAGCGGTATCATCCGGCCGTGTTCGCGGCGGCACTGATTAACAGTCAGCCAATGGGATTTTATGCACCCGCTCAATTGGTGCGTGATGCTCGTGAACACGGTGTCGTGATTCTGCCGCCGGATGTCACTTACAGCGCATGGGACTGCACGATGGAAGCAATGAACGGCGATGCTGCGCCCGGAAGATTTCGACACGACGACGAACGCTTCGCACTGCGGCTGGGCTTTCGTCTGCTGCGAGGTTTTTCGGAAGAACACGGACGACAGATTGAAACTGTGCGTCAAAAAGGCGGGGCGTTTCGATCGTTTGAAGAGTTCGCTCAAAGAACTCAATTCAATCGCGCCACGCTGCAACTGTTGTCGCGCGCAGATGCGTTTGCGTCTCTGAAAATCGACCGACGCGAGGCGTACTGGAAGTCGTTGCCCGCGCGCGAACAATTGCCACTGTTTAATGAAGTGGAAGCCGGAGCGTCCAGCGATCCAGCACCCGAACTTCCGGAAATGTCGGCGCAGGACCAGGTCGTTGAAGATTATTCCTCCGCTGGATTGAGTCTGCGAAAACATCCCGTCAGTTTTCTGCGCGAACAACTCATACAACTGCGCGCTGTAACTGCAGAACAGTTGTCTGAAATGACGCCGGATCGGCGCGTCAAAGTCGCGGGGCTTGTTCTGATGCGTCAGCGACCATCAACCGCGAACGGCATTACATTTGTGACGTTGGAGGATGAAACGGGCGTTGTAAATCTCGTCGTGTTCCCGTCCGTCTGGCAACATTTTCGACAGACAGCCAGGTTTGCCACCGTGATGATGGCGACCGGTCGCCTGCAGCGGGAAGGTGATGTGATCCACGTCGTTTGCGAGCGGCTGGATGATGTGAGCGAGATGCTGGAACAAATTGATCCGAAGACGAGGAACTTTCGTTGAGGAACGACGCGATGGTTATGCCAACGGAATGCTGCAATTTCGCCATCTCCGGGTACTCCGTGTTCTTCGTGGTAAAATCAAATCGCAGACTGCCCATGGGTGCTTAAGTTCGCCACTACGAATCGCCCTCCATCTGACGTTGCAGGCTGTGTGTTTAGTGAGCGGCAAGGCGCTAGCCGCAATGGCACTGGGTTTTTTAGGCAGAAAAAGGTAGGCAGAAAAATAATACCGCTGGCATTTTTCTGCCTCTGTTTTTCTGCCTAAATACCACGGGGGGCGCGTGATCTTTACAAATCGAGTGGCATTGGGCTAGCGCACTGCGGCTCTTAAAACAGTCACTTTTCTAATTGTGACTTCTCTTTGCTGCGTTCGTTCAACAAATGAAACTGGCTGCCCCCGTTGACCTGCTGCCTGCGAATTGTTCGCCACTGCACCACGACATCTGGCTGATCGGAGAAGATTCCATCGACGCCGCCAGTAACCACAAGCCACTCTAAGTATTCATTCGCGGATTCGACGAACAAGGGTAATGCATCCGTTCGAAACGTCCAGACATGAACCTGCAAAGCGTTTGCATGAGCATCGTGGACGAGTTCTGTGATCTGTGGGACACCTTCTTTGTCTTTGCCGCTAACGACATGATTGAGTGGCACACCAATGCCGTCGGCGACTTTGGCGATTTCTTTCAGCTTGGCAGCATCTGCCGGTTGACTCAGAAGTTGAATAATCAACATCTGCGTCTTCAGTTCGTTTCGCAGTCGCCGTACTTCGGCTTCGTCGAAGCATTGCAGATAGATGCGATCATCGGCTGAGTCGTAACCGTATTGACCAACCACTGCCAAAATTGCTTTCGAGGAATCCAGCCCTGCAGCATGATGCGCTGCGGGATCTTTGACTTCTACGTACACTCCGGCTTGGTGCGGTCGAGATCTATTCAGGCCCTGAATCAGTTGCAGATGTTCGGCGAGCGTCGAAATGCGAAAGCTGCCAGTCTCCAATGGAAACCGAGTGCCTTTGTCTTTCCATGCTCGGTTAGGAGACCGCCGTTCAGTGATTGTCAGTTTTCGGAGTTCATCCAACGTGAAGTCCATCACGTGCCAATGTCCGTCGGCTCGTTTGCGGTCGGGAAACACAATTGCCGCGTTGGAGACGTCATCCAGAATCAGGTCATGCAGCACAACTGGAATTCCATCTTTGCTGAGCACACAATCCTGTTCGATATAGTCGGCCAACATCGCATGAGCCAGGACGGCGGATTCGGTGGTATGTTCCGGCAGATACCCTGATGCTCCACGATGGCCGATCACAATCGGAGCATTTTGAGTCTGATCGGACGGTACAACCGTTGATGGAGCATCATCATTGACCTGAGCCACGGATGTCACAGCAGCAAAGGCCAACGGTAGCAGAAACGCGGCAAAAGGCAGCCACAGCGGAAAATCATAAGCGGAAATCAACTTCATTCTCCTGGTAACGAATCAGTGGAGGAATAGAATTCTCCAATGCGCGGGCCATGATCGCAGACAACAATCGGTGTTGCAATTGACGTTTAATCGTGGGATAAGGATCGCTCGATAAATTGGTGTCTGGTACGAACTGAGCGGCAAGGCGCTAGCC
>JBDNFT010000120.1:0-12397 GCA_041689695.1 Planctomycetaceae bacterium
CGTCCCAGCATGGGAGCGTGGGTTTCGTACGGTCTGGGGAGTCCAAACAAGGATCTGCCAGCCTTCGTCGTGCTGCATTCGCGAATTCCCGGTGGAGCTCAGACTCAGGCGTTGTTCTCGCGACTTTGGGGCAGCGGATTCATGTCAACCAAACATGCGGGAGTTGCATTACGATCCGTCGGTGATCCGGTTTTGTATCTTTCAAATCCCGATGGTGTTGATGCTGCAACACGTCGTCGCATGCTGGATGGATTGGCGGAACTGAATCAGGATCGATTGAACAAAGTCGGCGATCCGGAGATCTCATCCCGCATTTCACAATACGAGATGGCGTTTAAGATGCAGACTTCAGTACCGGATCTGACCGACATTTCTGATGAACCGCAGAGTGTTCTGGACATGTACGGGCCGGAAGTCAAAGAGCCCGGCACTTTCGCTTACAACTGTCTACTGGCTCGACGCATGGCCGAACGCGGCGTGCCGTTCACTCAGGTCTTCCTGCGAGGCTGGGATCACCACGGTGGCCTTCCTGGTGCGATTCGCGGCATGGCTGCGGCGTGTGACCGACCAAGTGCTGCACTTGTGAAGGACCTTAAACAACGTGGCATGTTGGACGACACGCTCGTCATCTGGGGCGGCGAATTCGGACGCACGGTTTACAGTCAGGGCACGTTGACCAAAGACAACTATGGCCGCGACCATCATCCACGCAATTACACGATGTGGATGGCGGGCGGCGGCATCAAAGGCGGTCAGGTCTACGGCGAGACTGACGACTTCAGTTACAACGTCGTTGACAAGCCGGTACATATCCATGACCTGAATGCCACGATCCTGCATGCGATGGGCATCAACCACGAACAACTCACCTACAAATTCCAGGGCCGCGATTTTCGCCTGACGGATGTGCATGGAACCGTCGTGAAGGATATCTTTCGAGTCGGCTGAGTGGGAAGGTTGTCTTGCCGAACGGCTTGAAGCTTAACCATGCCCGGCCAGTTCGATTTTAGTATACAGTTCGTACTGCAGTCGTTTGGACACCGTTTGGTGGTACGTGGTTGGTGCGGAACTCATATAATGATCTCCGTTAATGATCTCATGACGATTTCCGTCGTCAGGAAACAAAACGTACTGCTGATATGTGAGTCGCAAATCTGGCTTGTTGACGGTTGACATGTTCACTCCTCTCCGGTGTTTCAGAGCCTTCCACGCAAAGCCGGTTCCGATTCCCGCACACGAATTTTACAGAAGCTGTGACAATATCTGCGACAAAATGTTTCACAATTTCACATTTGACGATGAGTCGCCAATCCAGAACTTGAGATCCACCGGGGCACGAACTTGCTGGATATAACATACCTTCTTCATCAAAAATCTGACAGCGATCCGCAAAAACTTACGAAGCACGACCTTCAGTGGAAACGCGGGTACCGATGCGTTCGCCAGCGACCGCGCGAGCGATATTTCCCTCTTTTTTGTAGTTGAACACAATGATGTCGATATCGTGTTCCATGCAATGATGCATCGCCTGAGCGTCCATTACCTGCAGGTTCTGGGCGAGAACATCGCGGAAGGAAATATCGGTATAGCGAATGGCGTGGGGGTTCTTCATTGGGTCTTCGGAGTAGACTCCATCGACCTTGGTGCCCTTCAACACGACGTCTGCATCAATTTCGCGAGCTCGCAATGCTGCGGCGGTGTCGGTGGTGACAAAAGGACTTCCTGTGCCAGCCGCCAGAATGACGACGCGGCCTTTTTCGAGGTGACGCAGACAACGACGACGGATAAATGGTTCAGCGACACCTTCCATGCGAATCGCGCTCTGCAAACGCGTCGCAACTCCGGCACTCTCCAGAGCGTCCTGAAGAGCCAGGCCATTGATTACGGTCGCCAGCATGCCCATGTAGTGAGCCGTCGATGGGACGATTTGTTCGCTGATATCCGCAAACTGTTTACCTCGCAGAATGTTGCCGCCTCCGCAGACGATGGCCAACTGCACTCCATCCTTCACCACGTCGCGAATCTGTTCTGCGACGGACGTCAGTTCAGTCATGCTGATGCCGGATTCGCCCTCGCGACAAAAACTCTCACCGCTGATCTTCAGCAGAACTCGTTTGTAAGCTGGACGCAGAGCAGGAACAGACATGATGGAACTCCTGAATGATTTTCACAAAGACGGAAGTAAGAGAAGCCCGGCATCTGACACCAGATGACGGGCTTCGTAATAACATGAGGTCACACCAGCAAAGTGCAACATATCTATCGACTAGTTGGCTTCTCCAACCTTCCAACGATAGAACTTAACGGCTTCTGCGCCAGCTTCTGAAAGTGCCTGGGCCACAGTCTTGCTGTCATCCTTGGCGAACGGCTGCATCTGCAGCACGCCCTTTTCGGCGTAGAACACTTTCATACGACCATCCACCATCTTGTCGATAATGTTTTCTGGTTTCTTCGACGCTTGGGCTTCTGCAACCAAACGGTCGCGTTCTTCCTTGACGATTGAAGGTTCCAGGTCTTCCGGATTGGTTACCGAAGGATTGATCGCCGCAACATGCATCGCAACGTCTTTCAAAACGTCGCTGAATTTTGATGTCGGCGAGGCCACGAACAACACGCCGGTTTTATAGTCGTGATGCACGTAGCCGCCCACAGGGCCTTTCACTCGAACGATACGATTGACAACAATCTTCTCGCGAATCTTGTTGACGATCTCTTCGTACTGTTCCTGGAACGACTGGCTTGCACCCGCTGCCTTTTGAGCCATCAATCCAGCAACATCGGCAGCGCCCGGTCCGGCCAGCAACTGATCAGCCATTGACTGGCCGAACTTCTGCATGACTTCGCCGGTGGCGACTGGCGAAGATTCGCACTGAATCTCAACCATAGCTGCTTCTGAACCATCAGGTTTGGCAGCGATAAATATGCGACCTTCGCCCGTTACGTTTTCAGCACGTTTTTCCTGAACCTTCTTAAACATCTCCCGCAGAATCTGCATGGCTTTGGCTTCGTCGCAGCCAGCTTCTGTCAGGGCTTTTTTGCACTCCATCATTGGAAGGTCAGTTTTTTCCCGAAGCGCCTTTACGGCTGCGGCTGTAATTTCCGCCATTGAAATCTCCCTGGTCTGCGATCGTGGGCACCTAAGTTTGTGCTATGACAAGTTTCGATCGGATGTGTTAACACGAATTTGTTGAGAATGTGTGAACGGGCGACAGTTAATGCTATTAGCTCTCGTTCCAGGGCTCCAGCCCTGGAACGGACTGCCCCAGAGGCTCCTGCCTCAGGAATACTCGCTGGAGGCAGGATCCTCCAAGGCAGCGTGTTCCGAGGCCGGAGCCTCGGAACAAGTCCGCTCAATGCACACCACAAGACGACTGAACTCAAGACTACTGTCGGATAGACGGTACAGCCTTTGGTTCGTTCGGATCCATTGGTTGTTCATCTGACTTCTTGCGTGGATCATCCGGACGCATGCTGCGGCCCTGCTTGATCGCGTCAGTCAAATGCTGAATGATCAGTCGAATCGAACGCAGACTGTCATCGTTGCCCGGAATCGGCAGATCGACCATGTCCGGATCCGCATCTGTATCGAGCAATGCTACGATTTTCACGCCCAGCAGACGTGCTTCGTGAACAGCGTTCTTCTCTTTTGTCGGGTCAACGATGACCAGACATTCCGGCAGGCGATTCATTTCTCGCATGCCGTTCAGGTTGCGGTAAATCTTGCTGTACTCGCGGTTCAGCGTAGACTGCATCTTCTTGGAATAGTTCTTGATCTCGCCGGTTGCACGGAGACTTTCAAGTTCTTCCAATCGCTTCAAACGCGTACGAATCGTACGGAAGTTGGTGAGCGTACCGCCGAGCCATCGCTCTGTGCAGTAGGGCATCTTGCAGTCTTCAGCCAGCTCTTCAATCGCTGCACCGGCCTGACGCTTCGTTCCGACAAACAAAATCAAACCACCCTGGGCAGCGACTTTGAGCAGATATTTTTTTGCTCGAATCAACCCGCGGATCGTTTCCTTGATGTCGATGATATGAATTTGGTTACGACGACCGTAGATATACGGTCGCATTTTGGGGTTCCAACGACTGGATCGATGTCCGTAATGAACACCGGCTTCCAGAATGTCTTTTACCACAATCTCAGCCATTGCCGATCTCCTGTGATCTGCGGCGGCACGCCGCAGCGAGCAACCCAGCATGGGCACTCGCACAGAACAATTGTGTGAATGCTAAAAAACGGAGTCCGTTCATCAACACGCAGCACGTCACCAAAGAACCGGAGGTGACAAAATCCGGCGAGATCTCCAAAGATCCCGGAAATTCCAAGTCGCGAACGATATCGATGTTTGAGCCCAGCGTCAAACAGCGTTTCTGTGTGAGAATCGACAGAAGTCGGCGGAATCATCGGAATTCATCGAGAATTCCCAAACAAACAGTCCAGGAAACCGCCGGAACCAGCGAATTGCCTCGGTTCAGTGGTTCGTTTGTTGTGGCGTTCCTCCACATTTTCCCAAGAGGTGCGAGAACGGCAGCCATACCCAAATTGTGAGCTTGACCATTTCCGTAGTCGTGAGTGAGAATCCTGCGGGGTTCAAATTCCACTTTGTCATTTCAACCGTTTTCTCTCATAAAGCGAAAGAGTTTCGATGTTTCGGGTTCAATTCAAGAAGACAATACTTGCATCCGCTGTGATGCTGGGTGGGCTGTGCGGAGTCGCTGCGGCGCAGACGGCGGACACGAAAGTTCTGAGCAATCAGATTTTGCCAAAGGAAACGTATTTCTACATGTCCGTGCCGAGCGTCGAAGAAATGAAGTCGACGTTTCAAAATTCTTCTGCTGGTCGCATGTGGGAAGATCCGGCACTGGAAGAATTCAAGGCTGAGCTGAATACCGCATTTGCAGGCGAAGTTGCTGACAGCTTTTCAAAGATTCATGACGCTGTTGGTTTGACCGTCGAAGAGTTGATGGCGATCCCGACCGGTGAAGTAACCGTCGCTGTTTCCAAAGCCTCAAACAAGATGGGCGTGATCATGTTCATGGACTACGGTTCACATGAATCCGAAGTCCGCAGCCTGCTTGAGAAAGCCGCCGGCGCGCTGAACAACTCGAACGATCTGGAATCCAGTGACATCGAACATGATGGCACTGAACTGACCATGTACAAGATCACAAACGAGATCTCGAAGAAAACTCCATTGGCAAAGGAATTCGGCTGGTTCCTGAGAGACGAACGCCTTGTCATTTCCAACAGCAGCGCGCTGTTGAAATCAACACTCGATAATTGGGAAGGCGATTCAGGAAAATCTTTGGTTCACAACGATGTTTATGCTTACATCATGGAGAAATGCGAATCAACTCCAGGTGCAGGTATGATGACAACTTACGTTGACCCTGTCGGTCTCTTCAGCGCACTGGTCGAAACCGGCTCACTGGGTCAGCAGGGTATGGTGGCCAGCATGGCGATCGGTTCGTTCCAGGCGTTCGGAATTAACCAGCTCAAAGGTTTTGGTTCCTCCGGCGAAATGGGCGGCGAAGAATTCGAAGGCGTATCGCGCGCATTCCTGTACTGCGAGCAGCCACCACAAGGCGCGATGCAGATCTTTCAACTGGATAAAGTTGATGTTGTTCCACCATCATGGGTGAAGGACAATGTCAGTGCCTGGGTTGCTACAAAATGGAAGGCTGGCGAAGCGTATGCAGCAGTTGAAACGCTGGTTGACATGTTTCAGGGTGCCGGCGCGTTTGAAGGCATGATCGATGGCTTTGCAGATAAGGGACCTGGGATTCACGTTAAGACCGACATCATCGACCAGTTGGATGGCAAGCTTCAGCTTGTTGTCGCTCCGGCAGATCGAGCTTCCAAAGCACAAACCGACGACATGCTGTTCGTTGTCGGCCTGAAAGATAACGAAAAGTTCGCAAACCTGCTTAACAAGATTACATCTGAGCCTGGCTTCCCTGGTGAGACTCGTGAAATCAACGGAGCGACCGTGTATGAAATCGAGCCGGGAGGCGGCCAGAAAATCTCGTTCACTGTTGCAAACAGCCAGTTGCTCGTGTCGATTGGCGGAAATCAATTGGAACAGGCTCTGCGTGACAACGACGATCTTCGTCCACTTTCAGAATCAGATGATTTCAAAGAAGTGTCTGAACACTTTCAGGAAGGTGCATTGGCTGTAACTTTCAGTCGTCCAGCTGCGCAATATCGCCGAATGTACGATATGGTGCGTGACGGTGATGCTGCTGAGAACTTCCCTGGCATGGAAGACCTGTTTTCAAAGATTGACTTCAGCAAACTGCCTTCGTTCGACGTGATTGAAAAGTACATGGCTCCAACTGGCGGCTCCTGGATTGGTGACGAAAACGGCGTGTTGATGGAAACCTTTTCATTGAAGGGCGAGTAACATTCTGGCGTGATGAACACGCTTCGAAGTTTAGAGTCAGCCTTCGGGGCTGCTCCTGATTTTTCAGGAGCAGCCCTTTTTTACATTCCTGCCTAACGGCACATGCAAACTGTCGATAATATTGCAACGCATGAGTAATGAAGAATTTCTCAGTTTAACGCATTCAAACTTGGCGTAAGAGGAAGCCACGCGGCAGGTTCGGTTACACTGGATGGGGTTTCTAAATATGTCTCCGGACCCGTGCAAACATTTTGGATTTCACCAGCGAATGCACTAGGATACCTCCTGAACAGGCAGGCCGGTCACTTTAATCGTAACCCGATGCGTCAGCGACGGATTTGAGACGACGAATGCAGGCCATTCAATCCCTCACTGACGTTTCGGGTTGCGAAAATATATTAAATCGACAGCCCGCAGGCCCTGTGGATTTTCTCCCCGTAAACATTCAAACCAAGAAATGTTCTGAGATCCCTCAATATGCGTCTTCCAGAATTGTTCAAGACTCAGCCGTTTGTACTCTCAATCGAAATCTTTCCACCAAAAACGACTGACGGTGATGCAGCGTTGCGGAAGAATCTCCAGACTCTGATTCAGCACGATCCTTCGTTCATCTCATGTACATATGGAGCTGGCGGATCGACACAGGATCGCACGTTGCATTGGTGCAGAGAAATCCAGCAGGATTTTCATCGCCCAGCTATGACGCACTTCACGTGTGTCGGTTCTACGCGTGAGCAGCTACTGTCATGGCTGGATCTGGCTGCAGCAGAGGGCATTCAAAATGTCATGGCGTTGCGCGGGGACGCGCCGGCAGGGCAGGAGGCGTTTAAAGCAGTTGAGGGTGGTCTGAGCAATGCCAATGAACTTGTGGAACTCATTCGCAAGCATCATCCCAACATGGGCATTGGCGTAGCCGGTTATCCTGAGAAGCATCAGGAAGCCGCAAGCATGGACATCGATATCGAAAATCTAAAACGGAAAGTCGATGCGGGAGCAGATGCGATTTTTACTCAATTGTTCTTCGTCAACGACAATTTTTTTACGTTCCGGGATCGCTGCGTTGAACTGGAAATCCAGATTCCGATTGTTCCTGGCATTATGCCGATCACAGACTTCGCACGAATTAAACGCATTACGTCGATGTGTGGTACTGTGTTTCCAGAAGCATTGGCGACGCGTCTGGAAGCCGTTCAGGATGATCCACAGGCTCAATTCGAAATCGGCGTAGAACATGCCATTCAGCAATGTGAAGAACTCAGAGCGGCGGGAGTTCCCGGCATTCATTTTTATGCGTTGAACAAATCCGAGGCCTGTCAAAAGATTCTGAACTCAATTCAGCCGCAGTCCGACCTGTCCAAGGTCGGCTTCCCTGTAACGTGGTAAATCAACTTTCCCGATCGGTCAAATGGATAAGCAGTACGGGAATTTCCTTTGGCGAAGGTTTATCTCAATCGATCTGTTTCTGGTAGACTCTGCCGCAGGATGCAGACCTGAGACAGGTCTGCCTACGTAGAAAGTGCTGAAGTGAAATTGTCGAAATCCGTCCGAACGTTCGGTTCCCTGAAGTGCAGCGTGATTCAATCAGATACGCTCGACGAAGCCAATGGTGGTCTGGTGATACTGAATCATGGATTCGGTGCCTCCGGTGACGACTTAGTCGATATCGGCGCGATGTTGATGGATGATTCCGCGGCAATTGCTGAGAAATTTCGGTTCGTCTTCCCGGAAGCTCCGATCGATCTTGCACCCATGGGAATGCCTGGCGGTCGTGCGTGGTGGCCGATCAACATGGCAAAGCTGGCCGAGATCAATCAGACACGCGATTACTCCGCACTGACGCAGATTTGTCCGCCTGGCATGACCGAAGCCACCGCACTGCTGGCAACGGCTGTGCAGGAAATGAAATCTATATTTCAAGTGGACGATTCACGAATCGTGCTCGGCGGCTTTTCACAGGGAGCCATGATCTGTACTCATTTAACGCTGTCTACCAAGTTCAAACCCGCGCTGCTGGCACTGTTTTCTGGTACGTTGTTGTGTCGAGACGAATGGAGTCGATTGGCGATCGCTCATCCGCACTGTTACGTCCTGCAGTCGCACGGTTTTGAAGATCCTGTTCTTCCATTTGGGGCAGCGAAAGAATTGGCTCAATTGCTGACGGAATCGGGTTTCAATCTGGAATTCACGGAGTTTCACGGAGGCCATACGATTCCGATGAATGTGCTGCAGAGATTTTCTGAACTGCTGGAGCTTGTGCAATGACACTCCGCAAATCAAAGTCTGCCGCATTGAAACCAGCGGCACCAAAGAAACCACAACCAATCCCCAAAGCCTGGAAGTTCTGTCCCCGCTGTGGTGTCGCAGCCGCAAAAACGGGACAACATCCATTCATCTGTGCAGAATGTAAACTTACGCACTTCTTTGGCCCGGTGTCTGCCGTCGGTGCAATTGCAACCGATCCTGATGGACAAGTCTTGCTGCTGATCCGCGCGAATGATCCAGGCAAAGGAATGTTCGGTCTTCCCGGTGGCTTTGTGGATCGAGGAGAAACCGGAGAAGAAGCGTTGCAGCGCGAGGTGCTGGAAGAAGTGCAACTGGAAGTGACTTCGTATCGCTACCTCGCTTCGTTTCCTAACGAATACGTCTATCACGGTTTCATTTTGCCTGTGACTGATTTGTTCTTCGTTGTCGAAGTTCGATCTTTCGATACGATGAATCTGGCCGACGGCGAAATTTCAGATTGGCACTTCTGTCATCCAACCCAACGCGAACTGAAACGCATGGCCTTCGAATCCAATCGCCGAGCATTGAAATTGTTTCTGAAAGAACGTTGAATTCAGTTTGCGTTATTGAACGAGCCCCTTTGTGAGCTGTAGAAACGCGGTCTCCAGATTGACTTCTTCTTCGCGAAACAACGTGACCGCAAACCTGGCGTTCACGAGTTCGGTGGGAATGACACTATAGTCTTCCACTGTCGGCTTGAGGGTCAGTTCAATCATCTTATCTTTCGTGATTGCCACCAATTCAGTGCAATCCAATTGTTCGAGCAGTTTTGCGGCATCTTCCGGCCGTTCTTTGACTCGAATATTCAACATGATCCGTTGTCGGGCCTTGCGCATCACATCGGCTACGTTGCCATCGACAATCATGTGGCCCTTTTCGATCATGCCCACTCGCGTACACACGTCTGCAAGTTCCGGCAGAATGTGACTGCTGACAATCACCGTTTTCTTCATTTCCCCAAGTCGTTTCAGCAGATTACGAATCTCAATTCGCGCACGAGGATCGAGACCGCTGGCTGGTTCGTCCAGCAGAAGAACCTGCGGGTCGTGCAACAAAGTGCGAGCCAGTCCGATGCGTTGAGTCTGTCCACGCGAAAGTTCGTTGACCATCGCGTCGCGCTTAAACGACATATCGACAAGTTCAAGTTTTTCTTCGCAGACTTTGCGGCGAGCCGGGCCTTTGATGCGATAAGCGGCGGCGAAGAATTCAAGATATTCAATCACCGTCATGTCATCATAGACACCGAAAAAGTCAGGCATGAATCCAACCAGACGGCGAATTTCTTCCTGATCTGTATAAATTGATTTCCCGCACACATAAGCTTCGCCATGATCCGGATTCAGCAACGTCGCGATCATGCGCATGGTGGTCGTTTTGCCGGACCCGTTCGGACCAATGAATCCAAAGACATCGCCATCTTCCAGCTTGAGCGTGATGTCATTGGCTGCAATGAGATTGCCGTAGCGTTTCGTAAGATTTCGTGTTTCAATCATAACTATGTTTCAATTCAGGATATTATTGAGCACTTACAACCGCGACCGGATCTGCCATTTTGGACTCTTCGCCACTGCGTACCACAGGCAGCAAAAGCCGAACAATTGTCTGTGACTGAACGGGAATCACCGTGTTTCCATTGACGATCATTTCTGTGACCTGAGTATCAAGTGTCCCCACAACCAGAACAGTATTCAGGTGAATTCCTTCACTCAGATCGTCATGACGCATGGCGTTGTTCCGGAGCTTGACAAAGGTTTCCCCGCCGGGCACCTTGAACAGCGATACCATCGTCAGAATATCGAGTGGGTTTGTGCCTTGTGTGTCGTAAAACGCTTTAAGCTGCACGTGCTTGGGTGACCCCGTTTTTGTCGCTGGAGCATCGGGCTGTGTTGCTCGCACACCCTTCAAAAATTCGCGCAGATCAGAGACCGCCACAGAATAGTTTTCGCGTGACCACGGTTTTCCGGGTTCGATCGATAGATTGTCAGCATCTGCATTTGATGTCGGTCGATAAACGCGATTTCGAAACACAACGGACCAATCTTTAATCGGGGATGAAAAATGATGCGTGAATTCACCTTCCAGCAGGCCACTTGAAGGAACTCGCAAGTGCGACTCAACCACCATGGCTGCGGACGCATCAACCAACGCTTCGGCCAGAAACGCCTGCGACCCATCAGAAAGCATCGGTACCGATGAAAACCCTGGCTCCACCCCGTCGGATCCTTCACTGCGATGACTCAACTGTCGCCCCAGCGCCACACCACCTTCTCGATACAATCCGCCGTACACATCTTCGGGGCGACCATGCCATGAGACTGTCAATTTTGCATCAGTCATCGCTGAATTTTTACTTGCAGCAAGCGGCGATAACTTTGCACCAACTGAGATATTGCCCGAGTCGGCAGCAGAGATACTGTTCCACGAACGTACGTGTACCGTCTGTCGTGCGCCGGGCTGAGCAACATCCACTAGGTGCGTTTGGCGAACGACCACCGGAGCGTCTCGATTGCCAACCCAGGAAACTGCCAGCAGGCAGAAAGTGACAATGAGTGCCGGAAAAGTGATCCATGTCAGATGTGGCTTCTTCACGATGCGAACGACAAACAGGTAGTCCAGCGGGCCGATGACCAAAAGAAAAACCACCGTCAGTAGCATCACGCTCCATGTGGACCAGCGATTTGCGGATGGTACTGCATCTGAAACAGTTGCCAACTGCGTGGCCAGATCAGAAACACCTGAACTTGAAATTCGCCCCGTCCTGGAGGTCTGGCTTGCGGATGTGTCAAGCTGATAGCCGAAAATCAGCATTTCGTAAAGCTGTGGCAACGACAACCACTGATTGACAGGCTTCTGATTAAGATCGACAGCGACCAGACTCATCATGCCAGCACCGTAACTGACGCGTTGCATCAAAGGCCCGTTGATTGAATCAACAACGGACCATGCCTGATTTGATCTCAATTTCATGATGGGGACAGACTTGCGATAGGTCTGCAACTGGCTGGAACCCGCGACGAAATTTTGCAGCCCGGAAAGATCCTGACTAAACATCGGAACTGGTTCGATTTCAAATACTGGTTGTAGCCATTGGCCGACAGGCGATTCCAGCAGTTGAGGAAGTTTACCTCCGCAACTGACGATCAAATGACCGCCTGTTGTGACCCATTCTTCAACGGCCTGTCGTTGCTGTTCCGAAAGATCATAGCTATCGACAAGGTACAGAAAATCTACAGAATCCAAACCTTGGCGTGTCAACGGCAGATCACTGGTCGATTCCAAAGACATGACAGCGAGGGAATCACTTGTCGATTTGCCTTCTGCAAGTTCATTTGCCAGGGTCGCTAAAGCGCTTGGCACACCCATCGTTGCGAATGTTATCGGTCCGTGCTGAAGTAACTGCAGTTCCGACTGAACCGCACTCGTCTTTGAAGGTGTCGTTGGGATCGAAAAATCGTCAACGCTCCGACATCGAACGAAATGTTCCCACAACACTTTTTCATCGTCTCCCGCCAGACGAATAGTGATAGCACCGTCAAGTCGTCCTGTCATAAAAACGGACGTCGCCGAAATGGCTCCAGAGGCATCCACCTTCACGCTTGCTACGAGATCTTCGCATTGGTCCCCGCGCGCATCGCTCGCCACAACCAAAATCTTGACGTTGGTACCACTCGAAAGTCCAGCGGCTTCAATTTGAATCGGAATCCAGCATC
>JBDNFT010000121.1:0-3212 GCA_041689695.1 Planctomycetaceae bacterium
AAGTAGACATCACTCTCTGAGTGATGAAGCCCTGAAATCAGACACGACAGGAAAGAAGGGAAAGATATTATGAAGTTTTCGAACATGGCAATATTGCTAATGCTATACCTAAGCGGATCCGCCGCTGCTGACGAAAAAACGAATCCAACTTCGACGAAGACAAACAAGAATCAACAGGACGACAAGCTTGCCGCAAAGCGGCTGGAGTTTATGAAGTCGTCCGTCAAAGACTATGAATTCTTTGAAGGACCGGAGTTCAAAGAGAAATTTTCCCTCGTGCCGGAGCCGTTGCTGCGGTTTACGAATCCGGTGAGCGGTCTGCAGGACGGAGGATTCATGGTCTGGAAATCGGCCTCGGGACGCCCGATGGCCGGGGCTCAGGTTTTTCTCACGAGTGACGGATTGTGGTTGCATGAATTTCAATCGGTGGCCCCGGTTCCATTCAGAGCCAGCCGAGATGGCAAGATCGTCTGGGAGCCCGGTCGGGCCGGTGCGGATCAAAAGCCAGTTCCTGATGCGCCCGTGCCAGCCGCGAAGGCCTCGCAACGACTCGTGCAGATGCGACAGATGGTAAGACGATTTGCCGTGTCTGATGAATTCGAAGGCCGTGAGAATCCTGATCCACTTCGGCTGCTGCCCAATCCAATGCTGCGTTTCGGAGCGGAGGACAGTGACACGCTCGACGGAGCATTGTTCGTCTATGCGCACGGTACTGACCCGGAGCTTTTGATCGTGGTCGAAGCGCTGAAATCCGACGACGCCTATCGCTGGCACTACTCGCTCGCTCCCATGACTGCCTACGCAATGAAAGCAATGCTGGATGAAAAGCCAATCTGGGAAGTGGCCTGGCGAAAACCACCATTCTTAGCTGAAGATCCCTTCTTTATTCTCGTCCACAGTCGCGAACCTTCTTTGAAATCATTTATCGATTCATTCAGACAAAAGTAAAATCGGAGGGTTTGTGAAGGAACGCACTGCGCCATTCGACGCACGGTCGTGGAGCCGTGATCCTTCTGAAAACCTAAAACTGAAAACCTCAAACTCGCGTCTGGTGTGTTTCGCTCCGCTGCACACACCCTACCACGACTGACATCAGACATCCGTCCATGCTAACAACACTCCTCGAAACATTGCTGTCGAACGCAGTGACAGTCACAGTGCTTGCCGTGGTCGTCTATGCGCTGGCAAAGTGCATTCGACATCAAGGCGTTGTGCATGGATTGTGGATCGTTGTCCTTGTCAAGCTGATCACCCCGGCCATCGTCACGCTGCCTTTTGCAATATCGGTTGATAAATCATGGCTGAACTTCACCACGGACGTTGTATTTGCGTCGTTCACAACCTCTGAGGCAACAACTGAACAAGATATCGACCACGGCCTCGTGAACAATTCGGCAACCGCACGTGACTTTGCGGCAGCTTCATCCGGCGTGAAGAAGTCATACATTGATTTCTGCTTTTTCGGCGGAACGTCGTCAAAGTTTTACTATCGATCGTTAAGCCACATCTCCGCCTCGGCGTTCATGTTGATCTGGCTGGCTGGCACCTGTATATATGTCGTTTTGCTGCTCGCTCGCTACGTTCGATTCTGTCGATTTCTGAGACACAATGAACAAGTCAATGAAGAACTCATCAGCGAAGGCTATGACCTTGCTTACAAGATGGGGCTGAAGCGACCTCCACGAGTTCGAGTCCTGAGCGGTGCGTTTTCTCCGATGTTGTGTGGTCTCGGGCGAGGTCTGACGCTTATTTTGCCTCTCGACCTGCTGCACCGGCTCACGCCAAAAGGCCGTGCGACGTTGATCGTGCATGAGTTGGCTCACTATTCGCGCTGCGACTACCTTGTGCGAGTTCTCGAAACAATTGTGACGGCACTATATTGGTGGCATCCGGTTGTCTGGTGGGTTCGCAAAGAACTGGAAACCGTGGAAGAAGACTGCTGCGACGCTCGCGTCGTGGCTGAGTTTCCAGGCGAACCGCGACACTACGCGGAAGCCATTCTGGATGCGATCGATATCTTGTGCGAACGATCTGCGTCGATGCCACCACTTGCCAGCGGATTGGGAACTGCTCCCATGTTGAAACGCCGACTGACACGGATTATGACCGAAACAGAAGTCCCGGCAACAACACGCGGAGGTTATCTCACTGTGTTTGCCAGCGCTGCCATCGTGCTTCCACTTCAAATGATTCACTTTCAGCCAGAACAAGGCACTGTTATTAATCGTTCCGTGGCTGCTGACTCTGCACTCGAAGATCCGTCGATCGTGACAGTTGATTGTGTTTCGCAACAGCAAATCGAGGATGCATTCTCGCAGTCAAACTGGTGTAAAGTCGCAGCTCCGGACGGTGACTGGACTTTATTGGCGGACGGAAATCAGAAGTGTCGCCTTGTGTCGGTCAGACAGCGAAGAATAGTTGGATTGGCGGATGCGTCGATTTCTTGTGTCGTGTTCTCTCCCGATTCGCAATGGCTGGCTGCAGGAACCAGCGATGGCACAGTTTTTGTCCTGCGAGCCCCGGATTGGAAGCTCATCCAGCAGACGATCGTCGGAGCTGCTGTGAAAGCCATTGACGTTTCATCGGATGCCGGACGTCTCGCCATTTGCACCAATGCTGGTGATATTCGAGTTCTGAATACGGAACGTCTGAACTGTGTCACGATGCGCCGATTACCGACGCGCTCACCGAACTGCATCCGGTTTTCGCCCGACGACACCAGGCTGATCGTGGGCTGTGGCGACTGGAGGACGGAAATGGATTCCGCGATGCTGCTGCTGGATTCGCAGTCGCTGGAATTGTCCGCCGGAATGGACCTGACGTCTCCCGTGGCATTGGCTCGATTCGGGCAGTGTGAAGACGAATTGATCACCTGCGACTGGAGCGGTCAGTTGACTCTGTGGAAACTGCCTGACCTGCTGATACTCAACACGCAATGGATTCCGAAAGACCTCATTGCGCCAATGGTGTTTTCCGTTCAAACGGATGACGCGAACCTGCAATTTAATCAGGCGTATTGAATTTTTGCAGGAGAGCGTGGATTTAACCTTAAACTCGGCCTTTCTCGGCTCCACCGACCCTGCGTCGGTGGACCGCTGACTGGTAAGCTACAACAGTGATTTACGTTAAGTCCCTTTGGCCGGCACCGACCCTGCGTCGGTGTAGCTGCGACGAGCAGCCGAAAGTCGCCCAACCACCGACACGGGGTCGGT
>JBDNFT010000122.1:0-2693 GCA_041689695.1 Planctomycetaceae bacterium
ACCATCGATTGACGATGTCGTCTTTGGGGCCATGCGGAATAGGTCTGGCGTTGGGGCTATCGACTCGAAGCTTGGATTGAATTGCGGCGCGATTGACCACTTTTACGAGCATGGTACGCCAACCATTTTCCATCACTTCAGCCGGTACACCAGGAGCCACCGTCGTCTTTCCATCGCTACCAATTTCAATCGAAGCGATGCACAATGGATCAAGCAGTTGCTGAACTTTAGCGGTAATACGAGCATCACTCTGCTCGTTCTTCAGTGTGTTCAGTGCAGCGGTTTGTTCGGGAGTGAGCGGGTTTCCAGTCGAATGCATCGCCTCGGCAAGTCGGTTGGTAATCAGCAACAACGGTTGAGCATCGACGCGTTCGACATATGGCATCGAAGCACTCTGAGCCCAAACCGAGGTCCCCCCAAATCGCGAGACGGAAAAGATCGCTAGAAATAAAGCGATTACGTAGATTGTTTTGATCACCAGATTATTTCCTTTACAACATTTCCAAAGACGTCTGTCAATCGACGGGTACGCCCCTCAAAAGGGTACGTAAGTCGTTCGTGGTCCAACCCGGAAATACAATTCAAGGGGTCTACTCGATCGGGATCAGTGATTCGTGTCCGACGCGAGTGATCCATTGACGAGTCCATTGCACTGCTTTCAAGTCCTTGTCCATGATGTTATTGCAACAGAAAACCATTCCTTCGATCTCGCCTGCTTTCAACCAGGACAGACCCAGTTCGCATTGCTTCTGCATGACATCCAGCGGGATGACTTGTGCGTTCGAGAAGTCCCACAAGTAACAGCCGAGAATCACCCGCTTGCCAGGCAAGACATTCTGCAAGCGGCGGAAGTTGGCTTCGAGATGCTTCAGGTCACTGGCCTTCCAGGTCCACAGCAGAACCACATCGACGTCCTGTAAGATCGGGACGATGCCCGGATCGATCTGATTGGTGTAAACCACAACGGCAAGATCGAGCTTCCTCCCGTCGATCCGTTGCATCCGTTGCTTGGCGCTGGCGAGGTTGCTCGGACTGACCTGAGATTGGAACTGTTTTACTGGCTGCTCCTTTGTGAACTTGGAATGAATCAGTTTGGCTGCTTCGTGACCAAGGTATTCGCTGCTGGTGACAAACTTGACATCCGCAAGCGCATGTGGCTGGTCTTGGTGAAACACGGCGAGAGACTTCAACCCGCAACCCAACGGAGCCTCACTGTCATGCGATGACAAAACACGAATACGCACTCGGCTCAGAGATTGTGGAGGGAAATGAATGGTTTCCGAGGCACCGCCGTCATCGGGAAGTTCGCCCGTCGCGACCTCCTGCCATGTGGCTCCGTCGGTGGAGACATCAATGGCGAACTTAGCTGTTCGATAGCCGCCTGCGGCCCAATCTGATTGCGTCAGCCACAGCGAATCCACCATTATCGCTTGAGTGAATTGGGCTTCCAGCGTCACGGGAAAATTTGGGCTGTTGTTGCTCAGCCATTGGGAATCGACTTTCTCAGGGAGCGGGCCGATCAGAAAGTCGTCTAAAAACAATCCGGTGATATTGGGATTGTCGGCAGCCAGTTGGTAAACATGTTCCTGCTCCGGCCCCAATTCGTGGATCTGATTTCCGTTATTGGAGAGCGTCCAATGGACCTGCTTCAGCGATTTGAATGGCGTGTAGTATTGTTGGAAGGGAGCGACGGGAACCCCGTTATACTGGATGAACATCACATTCGGCGTCCCCAGATAGACCGCGCCTTCGACGGGCGTCATCCGATTCTTCTGGGGCGTTGCGCCGGCTTCGTGAGCGGGCCAGTCGTAGCTCGCATCGACGGCCCAGGTCCATAATCGATCACGTACTGTATTCGCCGGTTTTTCCTCGGCGAATAGTGTCGAACTGAACACGCAGATCGCGATGCCGAGAGCGATCAAGTTCCACGGCAGACAGATGTTCGAAGCCTGCCTGTCGGGCCAACTGTGTATCAAAGTGTTCATCGTGTTTCTCGTTCACATTCTTGAGGCAAGGGATTCAACGTTACAACCTGAGTTCGGCTTAAGGAACTTGCCTTAGGTGGAATGAGTAGGATCGATATCTACACCTATGCCTATCGTTCCTAGAAACGCGGAATATATACCCATGGTTTTGTGATGTTGACTTTGTCGAACTGTGCGATGTGCGATTGGCACTTCATTCTCCTCCCCCAAACTGCATCGCGTATAAATCCGCGTCTCGCTGGGCGTGGCCACCGCCTCGGTAGTACATCCGGTGAAGGTCTCCGTCCTGAAACACGGTCACCGTCCCCGATGTCTCACCCTCCCGAGGCTGGTTAAACTTGATGACGACTTCGCGCGCCACAGGCCGGTGAAAGACTCGCTGCGCATCGCCAGCAAGTTGCTCGACGATCGTATTATCCAGGAAAAGCTCGCGACGACCACTGATGGCGACTGGTTCTTTTGCAGGGGCGTTCCAGCCGATGGCTCCCATATGATAGCCCGCGTGCAGCAGTGATTGCGAGGCATAGAACACGGTCACGAGTTTTCCGTCGGGAAGCTGGGACGTGCTGGGGTAGCCCATGTCGCCGGGGCCGGTCGTGTAGAGCTTATGCGGCGCGCCCCACGCCTTCCCGTCGTTCTCGCTCAGTCGCGCTTCAATACTACCGTCGCGGCGATTCCCGTAGGTCAGCAGTAGGCGTTGGTCTTTTA
>JBDNFT010000123.1:0-3698 GCA_041689695.1 Planctomycetaceae bacterium
CGCGATGGTCACTAGCGATGCCGATTTTCATGAGCGTTTACGCTTCTTTCCTGAACAATTCGTCAATCCAAAGCTGCAAATTTTCACCAATCTGCTGCGCACAATAACGGTAATCTTCCAGCGTTCCACCAATTGGGTCCGCAATATCGTGACCAGTGCGATTCAGCAAATGGAACCGATCCGCTAAATCCGGACGAGAGTCCGCCAAAAAACGCCGATGCCGATCAGTCATTGTCAGAACCAGTGTAGACTCTTCCAGCATCGGAGCCGTTACTTGCTGACTGAGATGCTGAGACAAATCCAATTTCTGTTCCTGCATGATTTGTACCGCTTCACGGGTTGCGGGGTCACTTTCACCAGCAGCAATTCCCGCAGAGAAGACATCAATCCCACGTTCGCGCAATTCCCAGTCACGACAATCCAGCTTTTCGGCAACGAGCTTTCTGAAAAGCGTCTCCGCCATCGGACTGCGGCACGTATTCCCCGTACAAACAAACAAAACACGCAGTACAGCGTTTTTCGCTTGACTGCTGCTTGTCACGATTACTTTCCTTAAATGAAACGAATCGAAGATTACCGGTAACATTGAACGCGAGAAACACATCAGCGTAGAACTAAAATTGCTTTTGTTTCCCGCGTTTTTGCCTTAAATCACGGCAAAAAACACTCCAGTCTCAAGGAGATCGGTCGAATAACTCATTGAAATGAACGCAAACAAGTTCCCAAGTGACAGCATTTTCAATGAGTGTCCCGGTCGCTACGATTTAACGAATTCGTCAACGAAGCGCTAAACAATTCCTAAAACATTGTCCAATTTCCGTGCAATTTTTATCGCACGACAGAAAAAATCCTGAAGAAAGCTGACGATTGTGAAAGAACGAGTTCGAAGCCTGCAAACGAAAGCTCGCCAGCAACTACGACGCCTGGGAGAATTTCGCGGCATCAAGCGTCAATCTTTCGGAACCTATCAGAAGTCCGTTAGGCGGCTTTACGACGGTCGCCGCGGATCAGTGCTGAAGTTTAGCAGCATTCTCTCTCTCCATGAACCGTTGATGGGAAAACTATTCCACTCCGGAAGGTTCGACGCCCGACGCTTTGATCGAATTCTGGACGTCGGATCCGGTGCCGGGCAAATTATTCGCCACCTGCTGGCAACGAGTCGACCTGATACCGAGGTTGTTGGATTTGACCTTTCCTGGGAAATGCTCAAACGCGCTCGGGAACGCCTGCAATCCGAGCGGCCGGTTTTCGTTGCGGCAGATATGCGTGCCCTGCCCTTTCGTGACAATTCATTCGACTGCGTGACGTGCGGATATGTCCTTGAGTATCTTCCGGACCCTCGCGACGGCCTGCGCGAGTTTGCGCGCGTACTTAAACCCGGCGGAATCATTCTTCTATTGGCGACAGAAGATTCGCTGTCTGGTTTACTGACAAGTCATACATGGCAGTGTCGTACGTTCAACCGGGAAGAACTCAAAGTTGCAGCTGAAGACGTCGGCCTGAAATGGGGCGTGGTCCACTGGTTTACCCGGTTTCACCAGGTACTGAAACTGGGCGGTATTTTGGTTGAACTCGAAAAGCAAAAGTAGGGACTCTGAGTCAATCCAACTACTTCCTGCGTCGAATCCATCTAATCGGCAACGTTATCGCTAGAAGAATCGCCACTACGATTCCAGTAACGCCGACGCCTCGCAGAATCGTCGATCCTTCAGTGCCGCGTTCTGCCAGAATCAAGACCGATGATCCCACCATCAGACCGGCGATCACCAAACCCACAGCAATCGTGCCGCTGGCGTGTTCGAGCGTGTCGTCGTTCAAACGCTCCAGCCCCTGATGTCGCAGGTTGACACTAAACTCACGACGCCGCAGTTGATCCAGGACGTCCCGAAGTTCGTCCGGCAAATCCTCCATCAACGACAGATATCGCTGAGCACTCGTCAGGACGCGGTCGCGTGCTGCAGTAAAGCCGAAGCGATCCTTGATAAGTTTTTCGAGTTGCGGGCGGGCGTGCGTCACAAGATCAAAACCCGGATCGATCTCCCTTGCGGCTCCCTGGATCGTTGAAAGTGCCTTAATCAGGAATACCAAATCCGCAGGACATCGAATCCGATACCTTCGCATCAGTGCAAAGAACTCATTCAACAGCCCAGCCATATCGAGTGATTCAACCGTGCCGCGTTCAAACCGAGCAATGAAAGTCCATGCATCCCGCCGGAAGGCACGATCAAACTTTAATGTCTTGTCGGCATCACACAGCGCCATTGTCGCTTCGAGAACCGTGTCCAGATCTGACCGAATCACAGACATTACCAGCGTCGCCAAGGACTGCATGGTTTGACGATCAATACGACCGGTCATGCCACAGTCGATAAAACAAATACCGCCATCGGGAGTCGCAAAGATATTTCCAGGATGCGGATCAGCATGAAAAAAACCGTGCTCAAGACACTGTCGGAAAACGGCTTCCGATCCTTTCTCAACGATCCTGCGTCGCTGATCGGCTGGCATTTCGGGAAAATTTATCTCGGACAGTAACCTGCCCTGCACATGCTCCAGCGTGAGCACTCGACGCGTCGTCGAAGCCCAGTACACAATCGGAAAATGAATCAATGGATCATCTTCAAAGTTCTTTCGAAACCGATCAGTGGATCGACCTTCATACAACAGATCCACTTCCCGCGCCAGTTCCTGCTGGAACTCGCGGACAGTTTCTTTGGGGCTGTACCCCATCTCGCTGATGCGGTTTTCTGTCAGTCGCGCCAGTTCCGTAAGAATATCGATGTCAGACTCAATAACCTCCTCAATTCCCGGTCGCACGATCTTGAGCACCACATTTGTGCCGTCCTTCAGCACAGCACAATGCACTTGCGCAATTGATGCGGCAGCCAGTGGAGTTTCATCGATCGATTGAAAATGTGCTTCGAGCGTGTCGCCGAATTCTTCTTCGAGGCGTTTGCGAATTTCAGAGAATGGCACCGTTGGGCAATTCGAACGCAGGCTCCGCAATTCATCAGCCAGCTCCTGCGGCACCAGATCCGGACGAGTGCTAAGAACCTGCCCCAATTTTATAAATGTGCCACCAAGTTCTTCCAGCGCTTCGCGCACTCGGACTGCGAATGGCTTGGCTGGAGTCGCAGGTTCGGGCTTGGAGCGCAGCAGAATTTCCTGGCCACGCTCGATCATGCGTTCGATGCCTGTGTCCGACAGGAACTGGCGAAATCCATGCTTCGCCAGGACCGTGATCACTTCGGCTGCACGCTTTGTGTTTCTGATCCCGCGCCGGATACCGATGGGATCACTCACGATTTTGATTCCGGATATTCTGCTGGTTTGGCCTTTTCTTCCGCTTTCTGCCGTCGCGCTGGATCAATCAATTCTGCTGCGCCCGCCAGGGCACCGCTTACAAAACTCAACAACGCACCAGCAGTCAACTGACTCCCGCGAACGGCCGTACCTGCCGCTTCACCAGCAGCCTGAATCGGATGCTGTTTCAACGCTTCCAGTGACGAAGTTACAACCGGCTTCGCGGCCGCCATCGTGCGTTCTGCATGAGTCTTGAGTTCCTTCACTGCAGTACCAGTTTCAGTGCTGACACGGTCAGTGAAGTACTTCACAGTATCGACAAGAATCTCCCCGATGCTGCTGAGATCTTTCTTTGCCCGTTCGACGTCTTCTGTTGTGAATCTTTGGCCACGGTC
>JBDNFT010000124.1:0-2244 GCA_041689695.1 Planctomycetaceae bacterium
GCCTGTGCGCACAGCAAACATAAATCAATGCATTCGCGACAGCAATGAGGACAATCATTGTCACTTTGCTGATTTAACATGGCATTCAGACATCGTTCACACTCGATGGCGCATTGCTGACACGCTTCGATACAAAGACTTTGAGCAGACATGAGTTTCTCCTTTATAGAGGTATAAATGTTTATGGATTTTGATGACTGAAGACTACGCTTTAGCTGCCGCGTTGGCCGCTTTGCTAAGCTTCGTAAGGTGCTTGTCGGCCTTTTCTTCTTCGTCCATATTGGCACCGAGTTGCTGCTTGGCATTTCGATAGCCTAATTGCTCAGCCCAGGTGCAAAGCGTGCCGTAAGTCGCGATTTCGTAGTGCTCGACTTTCTGAGCCAAAGCGATCAGGATAGCGTCCATGACCTCGGGATCGGCGTCTTCAGCCATCATCGATTCTGCCTCAGTGATCAGACCGGCCATCGCTTCGCACTTTTTCGCCTTCGCTGGCTTGCCTGTGTCTTCAAACGCTTTTTCCACGCGCTGCACGTGTGTCTTGGTTTGTTCCAGATGATCCTCAAATGCCTTCGTCAGCTTTTCGCAAGACGCCTTCTTCGCCATTTTAGGGATCGCCTTGGTCAACTGCTTTTCAGCACTGTACATGTCCTGCAATTCATCATGGAACGCATCTGCCAGAGTCGTTAATTTTGCCATTGTTTTCCCAATCGTTGATAATGGTCAGTTCGTCGGATCACAGAACGCCTGCGATACTTCAAGGTGCTAACAGCATTCGGTGTGCCAAGCCGCTTTGTTTGTGCGAAACACTTCTGAGAACGCCACAACCCAAACGTTGGTCGCCACCACGGCACTCTGAATCTAAAACGTCCAGGCAGTTTCTGGATAAGTAGCAACTTACATCTAGACGTTTGCAGTCTCTCGTTCTACTTTGACCGCACCCCGTTCTGGTTGAACACGGTGCCCATGTTCGCTTGCCCATGCCCGGGTGAATTCGGCACCCATCAGAACAATCATGGACGTGTAGTAGACCCAAATCAACAGTACGGCCAACGACGTGGCTGCGCTGCCAAGTTGAGCGACCGGGTTGGAGTTGGCAAAGTAGAACTCCATTGCCAGCCGACCCAGGGAAAACAGTACTGCCGTGACCAGTGTGCCCAGCCAGATGTCTTTCCAAAGGATTTCGGCGTCTGGCATGATCTTGAACAATGATGCAAATACGACGAATGTCACGAGAAAGATCATCGTGTAATTGATTCCGGCGACGATCCTACCCGCCAGGCCCAACCACTGTCCGACCTGCGCACCTGCTACGGCCAGGGATGTCGAGACCACCATCGACACAAACAGTAAAAATCCAAGGCCCAGAATCATCGCGAGTGAAAGAATGCGTTTGAGAATGAAATTCTTTACGCCACCTGCATTTGGGTCCGGTTCGACTTGCCAGACGCGGTTGAGCGAAGTTTGCACAGCAGCAACGACGCCTGTGGCTCCAAACAGTATTCCCAACACGCTGATGACGGATTTCCACCACACGCCACCCTGCGTTTGGTTCCGTTCCGGGATGTGCGAGATCTCATCGGCCACGACGTCGTTGCCGATGAGTTACGCTGCTTGAGTTGCAATGAATTTCCGCGCCTTTTCATGGGCTTGATCCGCATCGTAGGCGATGGTCATTCCATAGGTCATAGTCGTCAGCAGCAAGTAGAATAGTGGTAGCAGCGCAAATAAAGTGTAGTACGCCGGCGCGGCTGCCATCGTCGAGCGATCATCCGCAGTAAAACCTGTAAATGTTGACTCGAGAACTCGCATTTTTAGTTTTCTGCTGACTCGAATTGCACTACGCCTATGACCGACAACGCCTAGAACGCTCTATGTACTTTAACAGTGGCCCCAACACTGCTTGGGGCTTGTCAGGGGATGCCGGTTTACGAACGATCTGAAGCGGCGGCGGGTCGCGGAGCGGTGGTGGACCGCCGGGAGCATCGCCGGGCTGTGGCATGCCTGGACTTGAATGCTGGGGGTGAGGAAACTCCGGTTCGGTCGAGGGCTCGCGTGGTTCGCCGATGCTGTTGCGCCAATTGATTTCAAATGTCATGGGAAACATGATTAGATTTATGCCTTGGAAGCGTTCTTTGTTTGCGTACCAAAATACAACCCGACCAATATGTGAGCGGCAAGGCGAAAATTCGACAGCCGTCTGTAAGATTGACCACACTTTACCGGCGGCTAGCGCCTCGCCGCTCA
>JBDNFT010000125.1:0-1501 GCA_041689695.1 Planctomycetaceae bacterium
ACATGCTCGCGGACTGGCGTTCCTCGCTCATCAGTCAACACCTGCAACATCAAAAACGCCAACACCGCTTGGCGACCGCTGGCGAGGCGAGTACCAACCAGTTTTTTTGCCGTAGCGGTTCCGAGTTGTGTCAGAATCACGCTGGTGATTTGACCACCGGCCGACACCGCCGTCAGCATCCCCGCAGCAATCAACGCGCGCCGGAGTTCGTGGGCGGCCTTCCAATCGGCGGACGCGCCGGAACCTTTGGCCGATACGCCAACTGACCCGGCGATGTATTCGGCCTGCCGTCTACGAAGTTCGACCATCGGCGGTTGAATGTTTCGCGTCATCCGCCAAGGCCAGTACAGCGCATGGACTCGAGCTAGGATTTCGACCAGCAGCTTTTTTTCGGGAGCGGCCAGCTCGTTCGTGTTTTGTGCCGCCTCGAGTGCATCGAGTCTTGTGTTCAAACGTTTCATAAAAGTTTTCCGATTTTGGAAGGTAGGTTTTTTCGGCTGCGAGAAGCCACGGGCCTTCCTTTACCGCATAGAGTGCAGGACGATCAGGAGGAACCTAAAAAGCCCCCCCCTGGAGGGTATGGCCTGTCATTCGTCGCCTCGCCGGTGATGTGCTTCAAGATCGTCCGAGGTCACCTCGCACAGTCTTCCGTCTGCCGCCTTAACACGGGGTCGCCAGTCGGCACGCAATCGCTTCAGGCGCTCCGCTGGTGACCAGCCGCTCTGGATCTCAAGGCAAGCCGCTTTGATTTGTTGGGGTGAAGGATCTTGTGTTGTATTCGACACGATCAGTTTTCCCTGTGTTTTTGGCGTTTAGGAAACGAAGGGAACGAAGGAACGACGATTCCGGTTAATTTTGGATTTCCCGGGGGGAATTTGAATTCATACGGAAAGTTCGTTCCCATCGTTACCTTCGTTCCCTAAACGTGTTTTCAGCGTCGCTATTTGATCTCAACATCAACCCACGATAACACCGGCCATGCGCTGAATACTTCTCGAATCCGTTGTCATCAAGCCACGTGCCGACGGCGCGTTTTGATGGCAGGAATTCACCTGCATCATCGGCCCATTGCTCAAGACGTTGATAGAGTTCAGAGAACCGAACAGCGAATGCTTTGCTCGATACGCAACAGTCAGCAAGGAATCGCCCGAAGATGTCCTCAGAATTGCGATAGTCTGCTGTCGCGATGGTCACACTGTCGGGAGGATTCAATCCAATCAGATGCCATTCAAGGCATCCACGAACAGCCCAGGCAAGAATTCCAGAGCGTTCTGCTTTTAGTTGTGCTGGTAGTTTTTTGTTCTGCCGATCGCCATCGAATCGTTGCAGGAACGGCACCAGCAACAACCGCCGCCAGATACCATGATCAGTGCCCTTGATGATTGGACGATGATTCGTGCATAGCACAAGTTTATGCGTCGGGCTGAATTCCCAGAAGTCTTCACGCATCCGCCGCGCCATGATCTTCTCGCCGCCCGTCAGCATCTTGACCGTGGATTCA